>NZ_JBYVYM010000027.1:0-107715 GCF_058148225.1 Pseudomonas sp. DF5 | reverse complement strand
TTTTTTATTGATCGTAGGAATGTAACAGCTCTTCACTCGCTGGCAGTCGCTACGCTCTCAAGCCGATACCCATACCCGTAAATCGTCAGCAGTTGCCAACCGCGATCAGCCGTCAGGCCCAGCTTGTTGCGCAGGCGATAAATATGAGTATCCAGGGGCCGGGAGGACAGGATTTCTTCATGGGTCCAGAAGCGCTCATACAAGTATTCACGGGATAAAGGCCGGCCCAGATTGGCGAACAGGCAGCGGGCGAGACGGTATTCCCGTTCGGTCAGGCTGATGGGGGTGGAGGCACGGGTGACGGTGAGTTCGGCGTCGTCGAATTGGAGGTCATTGAATGTCAGTATTTCAGTGGCCGCCGCGCGTTGCAGTCCATGTCGGCGAAGTACTGCGCTGACCCGCGCCATCAACTCGTTGGGACGAAACGGTTTGCTCACGTAATCGTCGGCCCCGGCGTTCAAGGCCTGGACGATATCGCTTTCGGTGTCGCGACTGGTGAGCATGATCGCAGCCGGTGGTGAGTCCATGTGTTCCCGGGTCCAGCGCAACAACGACAGGCCGCTGATATCGGGCAATTGCCAGTCGAGGATCAGCAGGTCGAAAGTTTCCCGGCGAAGTTGCCGTAACAAATCCTCTCCCCGCTCGAAACTGTGCAACGTCCACGCCTGCTCCCCCGTTACGGGGATCTGTCGCAGTGTCTGTTCCACCCGGCGGAGTTCGGCGGGTTCGTCATCCAGTATTGCGACACGCATGCCGAGTGTTTCCTTCATCTCGTAAGTGCAACGTTAAGAAAATTCCTGCGGGAGTTTAGGCTGATTGATTGAATCTGAACAATTGTGGCGAATTGCTGCGAACTTCCCAAGTGTGGATACGCTGATATCACTTAGCCGGTAGGTGATGAATGATCGGCAGAATGCTCAAGAGGGACTGTGGGGAAAAATGCGTCTAAAGATTCTCTTTAACGGGTTTACAAGATTGGCAGCGTTGATGTTGGCCGCGGGTCTCGGATTGGGATGCACCACGGTCCAGTCAACACCAGTCATCGAGCAGAATGTCGCGCCGCGTTACTTCGGCCCGGCAGAGACGAACACGGTGATGGGGGACTCGCCAGGTTTTGCCCCGGTGCACTCCGCACAGGTGGAAGCCGCCCAGCTCGACATTCCCTCGGCGCAACGTTGGGTGTTTTAGGCGCCTTCAGTCAATTCTGAACAAATATTGAGAATGACCGCGCAAGGTCGTTTATGCCGGTAAATTCATTTCGCTGAGCGGCACAGGGGCATTGGGATGTGCTCCGACGCAGGGAGCGTCAATGCCAAACTGCAGGACCGTCGATCGCCGGTTTTCGGCGGGTCTGCAGTTCAGGGGAAAACACAAGGAGTGCCTGCTCGGCTCCGACACAGGGATGTGTCATCTCATTTCCTTTGCTCCCATGGCTATCTGCCAGAGCATCCGGTCAGGTATCGTGCGTCAAGCGCGTGCGTTTCCCGGCATGATTTGTATAAGAGCATAAAAGCCAATCCATGAACCCCATGACCTTATTGCTCCCACGCCGTTCTGGCGTTTGTCTTTTACTGGTTGCCGGCTTGATGGGATTACTCACCCCGAGTGTATCGGCGGCTGGCGCCTCGGCAAAACGCCTGCCTTATATCGATGACAATCAACAATGTCGCGGCCAACCGCTGCCCGCGACTGTCGAGCATCTGACTGGCGAAGCCTGGAAACTGGATGCCAAAGGCAAACAGACGCCACTGCAAGAAGGCATGCCGATCGACGAGCAGGAAGGCGTCAAGACCTCGCCTTCGGCGTTTGTCAGCCTGTCCCTGGGCGATGGCTCGCGGGTAGTACTGCCTTCCAGTTCCCAGATCACGCTGCACCTCAATGAAGAACACTCGATCCCTCAGGTTATCCTCGAGCAGGGTCAGGTCGAGTCGTATGTGATCAAGCGTGCCAGCGACCATGATCGTTTTCAGATCGTCACGCCGGTCGGTGTACTGGGCGTACGGGGTACGCACTTCCGGGCGCGCAACGATGATGGTGGTCAGGCATTACTGGAAGTGCTGAACGGGCAAGTGGCGGTCAATCGTGATGAGGAACCGTCGCCCCCCCGCTCTGCCCGCTCCACTGCCAAACAGACTCAGGGCCTGGAGGGTGACGAAGTCCAGGTCATGGCCCGTCAGGGTTTGCGTATTCAGAAACAAGGCACGTTGACGCCAATCGACTTGTTACCCGCGCCACGTTTGTTGGGGCAAGCCGGTCAGACGGGTAATGTGCCTGTCTGGCAATTGATCATGAAGCCTATCGAGGGGGCCACGCGTTATCGGGCGCAAGTGGCCACTGACGCTGCTTTTCTGGACATCAAACAAGAACAGTTTTCCAGCACGCCCGAGGTCAAATTCAGCGGGCTGAAAGCGTTGTTCTATCATGTCCGTCTGTCGGCATATGACGCTCAGGGGTTAGAGGGAGAAACCGGGGTGTATGACATTTTCTATTACCCCAGGACCACGCGTGTCCAATAGCGCCCCGGCTGACGACCAATGAAGGGTCGCCCATGGAAGGACGGTCGCGAGCCGACCCAGGCTCAGCGGCTGTTTCGGCGGATGGTCCGCGAGTGGCTGTGGGTCAGCCTGATCCTGTTGCCGCTGACGGCGTTGCTGTCCATGAGCCAGGGCCTGACCTTGAGCCATCTGCTGTACGACAACCTGCGCCGGCTGAGTCCGCTGCCGGTGGACCCACGGATACTCATCGTCACGATCGACGACTACAGCTTGCAGCAGCTTGGCAAATGGCCCTGGTCGCGAGCGATGCACGCGCAATTGCTTGATCGGCTCAGCGCCGCGAACGTCAAAGGCATTCTGTTCGACGTGATTTTCAGCGAGCCCGATAGCCATCCCGGCAACGATCAGCTTCTGGCCCAGGCGGCTTGTCGTGCCGGGAATGTCTTCGTGCCGCTGCTGCGCGAAGGCGTGGCGCGTTATGGACAGCCTTTGGGGGAAATTGAACCGGTGGCGCCACTGAGCCATTGCGTCAAAGGCATCGGGCACATCAATGCCGAAGCAGATGCTGACGGGATCGTGCGCAGTGTGTATTTGAGCGAAGGGCCGGCACAACAAACACGCGTGCAACTGGCCTGGCTGCTGTACGAAGAGACCCTTGCCGACAAGGGAAATGTACCGATGCCCGGGGCCCCGGCCCTGTCGTCGCCGCAAGGCTGGCAGCGAGCCCACGAAATACGGATTCCTTTCATCCGTTCCGATGCGGGTTTTCCCAGTGTGCCCTACGTCAGCGTCTTGCGCGGTGAAGTCCCGCCCGAGTTGCTGCGCGATCGCTTGATCCTGATCGGTTCCACCGCGCCAGGCCTGGGGGACCGTTATGTGACACCGCAATCGGCGAGCATCGGCACCACCCCGGGTATCGAGATCCAGGCAAATATCCTCAACGGGCTGCTGCAACAGCGCAATATCGTGGTGGTCGATGAACGCTTGGCGGCGTTGTTATCAGTAGTGATTGTCGGTGAATTGCTGGGCCTGATGTTGGTGCGTCCCCGTCGCGCCCTTTGGCTGACCCTGGGGGCAATGGCGGTCGCGCTGCTGGGGTCGAGCCTGCTGCTACGTCTTGGCTGGTGGTGGTCACCGGCCGCGAGTCTGTTGGGTATGCTGTTGGGTTACCTGATCTGGAATTGGCGAAGGCTGAATGCGGTGCTCGCCTATTTCGGCTGGGAACTGGCGCGTCTGGACAGCGAACCGAAAGTCTTTCCCGAACGCCGCCGCACCCAAGCCCCGGCTGGCGATGTGCTGCAAGGGCAAATCGTTGCGCTGGAGCAGGCCATGAGCCGGACCCGCGACACCCGGCGCTTTATTGCCGATGGCCTTGAGTACCTGCCGGTGGCGACGCTGATCAGCGATCCGAACGGGCGGATTCTATTGGCCAACCGCAAGGCCCGAGAGATATTTTCCAGCAGCCTGGTGGGCGAGGACATGCTCGAGCAACTGAGCGAGTTGGGTTATCCGGTACAGTCCGATGGAGCGCTACCTGCGTTGTCGACCCTGGAGTTGCTGGAGTTTCGTGACACCCAGGCACGCAGCCTGCGTCTGGACCTGGCGCCGCTGTTGCCGGCCGAGGGCGACTCGGTGATTGGCTGGTTACTGAGCCTCACGGACTTGAGCGTCGAACGGGACGCCGAGGAACAGCGGGCCGTGTTGCTGCGTTTTCTGTCTCATGACCTGAGGG
This sequence comes from Pseudomonas sp. DF5, assembly GCF_058148225.1. Classification (NCBI taxonomy): domain Bacteria; kingdom Pseudomonadati; phylum Pseudomonadota; class Gammaproteobacteria; order Pseudomonadales; family Pseudomonadaceae; genus Pseudomonas; species Pseudomonas sp. DF5. The sequence continues at coordinate 103,488 of NZ_JBYVYM010000027.1, read as the reverse complement.
CCCCCCACTCGGCGATTCTGGCTTTGCTCGACGTTCAGCGGCATCAGGTGTCTGGCGACACTCAAGTGTTCAGTCAGATCGAGTTACAAGTGCGCAAGGCGCTGAATCTGACCGAGGCCTTTGTGCAGTTGGCAAAGGCTGAATCCGAGGCCTATCAGTTTCAGCCGAGCATGTTTGCCATGTTGTTGCTCGATACCTTCGACCAGGCCTCGAGCATTGCTCATCTGAAAAACATTCAATTGCTGCATGACCTCGACGAAGATGCTGAAGCCCTGGTTCTGGCCGATCAGTCGTTACTGACACGGGCACTGTTCAACCTGCTGGAAAACGCCATCAAGTACAGTCCGGCGGGTTCACGGATCTCCGTGCGGGTGAGTTGTGCCAAGGGTTGGTTGACGTGTGAGATCGCCGACCAGGGTCGAGGGATTGCCGTCGAAGAACTCCCGGAGTTGTTCAGTCAGTATCGACGCTTTGCATCGGCTCACGGCAGTGACGGCCTAGGGCTGGGGTTGTCCATGGTCAAGGCGGTGATGGATCGTCACGGCGGGCGGATTTCCTGTCATAGCGTAGTGGGGCAAGGTACGACGTTCAGCATCCAGCTGCCCCTGTTGAGCGAATGAGTCAAAGCCTTTTCACAGGCATAAAAAAACCGGCTATATATCAGCCGGTTTTTTTACGTCGTATAAAACTTATGCACGTTTTTCGGCGTTTTATTTGCTTTAGAAATATGTATATAAATCATAAGCTTAAACATTAAATACAGCGCTTTTCAACAAAACGGTACACAGGTTATCCACAGAATCTCAGACAACCACTTGATCGGTCGCACTCGGCGCCGCCGGGGCTGCTGGCAGCGAACCCATCTCGCGCTGCATCTGTTCGTTCCAGGCCTGCACCCGGTCATTCAGATCGGCAATGGCCCGTGGCCCGCTACCCTCGGCGTACATCGGAGCGCCGATGATCACGGTGATCACGCCCCGCTTTTTGGCCCAACCGGTTTTCGGCCAGAACTTGCCGGCATTGTGCGCAATCGGCAGAACGGGCAATGACGCATTGACGGCCAATGCGGTGCCGCCTCGGGAGAACTTGCCGATGGTGCCGTAGGGAACGCGAGTTCCTTCCGGGAAAATCAGCACCCAGACCTTGTCCTTGAGCAGTTCATCGCCCCTTTTCGCCACATGCTTGAGCGCGGCTTTCGGGTTGTCACGGTCGATGGCGATCGGCCGCAGCATGGCCATGGCCCAGCCGAAGAACGGCACGTAGAGCAGCTCGCGCTTGAGCACTTGGCTCAACGGTTCGAAGTAGGCCGAGAGAAAGAACGTCTCCCAGGTGCTCTGGTGGTTCGACTGAATCACGCAGGGCTGCTCAGGCACGTTTTCGGCACCCTTCACTTCGTAGCGGATACCCAGAAAGACTTTGCTCAACCACAAGGCGCAGCGGCACCAGTACACGTTGATAAAGCGATAACGCGCCTTGAACGGCAGAAACGGCGCGATAAAAAAGCTCAGGGTGCACCAGAGCAACGAACTGGTGCCCAGCAGCAGGTAAAAGAGGAAATTTCTGATGGCCTGCAGTATCGACATGGCGACATTTACCGTTGCGGGCACTGCCCGCCTATTCAAGCGCACTCCCGATCAGTCCTTGGCCAGGATGTCAGAAGAGCCTTAGTTGTGGATAAGTTCTGCGGCAATCGCCGCCAGATCGTCAAAAATCAAGGTGCCTGCCGGTAGGGTCTTGCCCTGAGTCTTTTCGCCTTTCCCGGTCTTTACCAAAACTGGCTGACAGTCGACGGCTTTGGCGGCCTCCAGGTCACCGAGAGTATCGCCGACGAACCATAGATTCGTCAGCGAAACGTTGTAATGCGCGGCGATGGTTTTCAACATCCCCGGTTTTGGCTTGCGGCAATCGCAGCCATCGTCTGGCCCGTGCGGGCAATAGACGATCAGCCCGACTTCGCCGCCCTGCTCCGCCACCAACTCGCGCAAGCGAGCGTGCATGGTCTCCAGGGTGGCGATGTCGTAATAGCCGCGAGCGATGCCTGACTGGTTGGTGGCGACCGCCACCGTCCAGCCGGCCTTGCTCAACTGCGCGATCGCTTCGATCGAACCGGGGAGTGGAATCCACTCCTCCACCGACTTGATGTACGCGTCGGAGTCGTAATTGATCACCCCGTCCCGATCGAGAATCAGCAGTTTCAACAGCAGCCCCTCAGCCCAGCAACGAAATGTCGGCGACGCCGAGGAACAAGCCACGCAGACGCGCCAGCAGCGCATAGCGGTTGGCTCGCACCTTGGCGTCTTCGGCGTTGACCATCACTGCTTCGAAGAACGCATCCACCGGCTCGCGCAATGCGGCCAGACGCGCCAGCGATTCGCTGTACTGACGGGCAGCGGCCATTGGCTGCACAGCCTGGTCTGCCTGCTGGATCGCCGAATACAGCGAGAACTCGTTGGCGTTGTCGAAGTATTTGGCTTCAACGACCGTCGGCACGGAGCCTTCGATCTTGCTCAACAGGTTCGACACGCGCTTGTTCACGGCGGCCAGGGCAGCAGCTTCCGGCAATTTGCGGAACGCTTCTACCGCTTGTACGCGCTGGTCGAAGTCCAGGGCCGAACCCGGCTTCAAGGCACGTACCGACAGGTAGGTCGCGACGTCCACGCCTTCGTCTTCGTAACGGGCACGCAGACGGTCGAAGATGAACTCCAGCACCGCGTCATTGAGGCCGGCAGCCTTGACCTTGGCACCGAACGCATTCACGGCGAAGGCCACGGCGTCGTTCAGGTCGAGGTCGAGTTTCTTGTCGATCAGGATCCGCAACACACCCAGTGCGGCACGGCGCAGGGCATACGGGTCTTTGCTGCCGGTCGGCAGCATGCCGATACCGAAAATGCCCACCAGGGTGTCGAGCTTGTCGGCGATGGCAACGGCCGCACCGGTCAGGGTGGTCGGCAGTTCAGCGCCGGCACCGCGCGGCATGTACTGCTCGTTCAGCGCCAGGGCGACGTCTTCCGGCTCGCCGTCGTTGAGGGCGTAGTAGTAACCGGCGACACCTTGCATCTCCGGGAACTCACCGACCATTTCGGTCGCCAGGTCGCACTTGGACAGCAGGCCGGCACGGGCCGCCCAGGAAGCGTTACCGCCGATGCGAGCGGCAATGTAGGCCGCCAGCTTCGACACGCGCTCGGCCTTGTCGTAGACGCTGCCGAGTTTTTCCTGGAACACCACGTTCTGCAGACGCAGATTGAATTCTTCGAGTTTTTGCTTCTTGTCTTGCTTGAAGAAGAACTCGGCGTCGGTCAGGCGTGGGCGAACCACTTTCTCGTTACCGGCGATGATCTGCTGCGCATCCTTGCTTTCGATGTTGGCCACGGTAATGAAACGTGGCAGCAACTTGCCGTCAGCATCCAGCAGGCAGAAGTACTTCTGGTTGTCCTGCATGGTGGTGATCAGCGCTTCCTGCGGCACGTCGAGGAAACGTTCTTCGAACGAGCACACCAGCGGCACTGGCCATTCAACCAGCGCAGTCACTTCGTCGAGCAAGGCTTGCGGAACGATCGCCGTACCTTCCTGCATCGTCGCCAGTTCTTCGGTGCGCTTGCTGATCAGTTCGCGACGCTCGTTGGCGTCGGCCAGTACATAAGCGGCACGCAGATCGTTCAGGTAGTTGGCTGGCGAGGTGATGCGCACGCTTTCCGGGTGGTGGAAGCGGTGACCACGGGAATCGCGGCCGGCCTTCTGGGCGAGGATGGTGCAGTCGATGACGTGGTCACCGAGCAGCATCACCAGCCATTGGGTCGGGCGAACGAATTCTTCCTTGCGGGCACCCCAGCGCATGCGCTTGGGGATCGGCAGGTCGTTCAGGGAATCTTCGACGATGGTCGGCATCAGGCTTGCGGTCGGCTTGCCGGCGATGTTTTGGCTGTAGCGCAGCTTCGGGCCGCTCTGATCGATTTCGCTCAGCTCTACGCCGCACTTCTTGGCGAAGCCCAGGGCCGCTTGAGTCGGGTTGCCTTCGGCATCGAATGCAGCCTGACGTGGCGGGCCGTCGAGGTTGATGCTGCGATCCGGCTGCTGGGTTGCCAGCGCGGTAATCAGCACCGCCAGGCGACGCGGCGCGGCGTAGACGGTTTTGCTCTCGTAGTTCAGGCCAGCGGCTTGCAGGCCTTTGTCGATACCGGCCAGGAATGCGTCGGCCAGGGTATTCAGGGCTTTGGGTGGCAGTTCTTCGGTGCCCAGTTCAACCAGAAAATCTTGAGCACTCATTGTGCAGCCTCCAGCTTGGCCAGTACTTCATCACGCAGGTCCGGGGTCGCCATCGGGAAGCCGAGCTTGGCGCGAGCCAGCAGGTAGGCTTGCGCGACGGAACGCGCCAGGGTGCGTACACGCAGAATGTATTGCTGACGCGCGGTCACCGAGATCGCTCGGCGCGCATCCAGCAGGTTGAAGGTGTGGGAAGCCTTCAACACCATTTCGTAGCTCGGCAACGGCAGTGGCTGATCGAGTTCGATCAGGCGCTTGGCTTCGCTTTCGTAGAAGTCGAACAGTTCGAACAGCTTCTCGACGTTGGCGTGTTCGAAGTTGTAGGTCGACTGCTCCACTTCGTTCTGGTGGAACACGTCGCCGTAGGTCACCTTGCCGAACGGACCGTCAGCCCAGACCAGGTCGTAGACCGAGTCCACGCCTTGCAGGTACATGGCCAGACGCTCCAGACCGTAAGTGATCTCGCCGGTCACCGGGTAGCACTCGATGCCGCCCGCTTGCTGGAAGTAAGTGAACTGCGTCACTTCCATGCCGTTGAGCCAGACTTCCCAGCCCAGACCCCAGGCGCCCAGCGTTGGCGACTCCCAGTTGTCTTCGACGAAACGGATGTCATGCACCAATGGGTCGAGGCCCACGTGCTTGAGGGAGCCCAGGTACAGTTCCTGGAAGTTGTCCGGGTTCGGCTTCAGCACTACCTGGAACTGATAGTAGTGCTGCAGACGGTTCGGGTTTTCGCCGTAGCGGCCGTCAGTCGGGCGACGACTGGGCTGCACATAAGCGGCGTTCCAGGTTTCCGGGCCGATGGCGCGCAGGAATGTGGCAGTGTGGAAAGTGCCGGCGCCTACTTCCATATCGTAGGGCTGAAGTACCACGCAACCTTGCTCGGCCCAGTATTGCTGGAGGGCGAGGATCAAGTCTTGGAAGGTACGCACGGCTGGCGTAGGCTGGCTCACGAAATTCACCTGTTTCTTGGGCTGCGATTTAAAGAGCGGGAGTATACCCGATTCGGTCCTGCGCACGCCCCCTGGAGCCTTATGCCACGCTGCTTTTGGTGTACCGAAGATCCGCTGTACATGGCTTATCACGATCAGGAGTGGGGCACGCCGCTACGCGATGCGCAGGGTTTGTTCGAGTTGCTTTTGCTCGAAGGGTTCCAGGCCGGGCTTTCCTGGATCACTGTATTGCGCAAGCGAGAGCGTTATCGCAAGGTGCTGTTCGGCTTCGACGTACAGCGTGTGGCGCAGATGAGCGATGCGGAAATCGATGAACTGATGCTCGATCCGGGGATCATCCGCAATCGTCTCAAACTCAACGCGGCCCGGCGCAATGCCCAGGCCTGGCTGGAGCTGGAAGACCCGGTGGCGTTTCTCTGGTCGTTCGTCGGCGGCACGCCGGTGATCAATCATTTCAAGGATCGCAGTGAAGTGCCGGCGGTGACACCGGCCGCCATCGAGATGAGCAAAGGCCTGAAAAAAGCCGGCTTCACGTTCGTCGGCCCGACCATTTGTTACGCGCTGATGCAGGCTTCAGGCATGGTCATGGACCACACCCTGGATTGCGATCGCTACGCTACGTTGGCGAACGGCGGTTAGAATAGCCGCCTCGCGCACAGCACAAGATCAGGAGTGACCTGTGGATAAGTTTAAAGGCGCCTTGCTGGTAGGCGCTCTGCGGCTGTTTGCCTTGCTGCCATGGCGGGCAGTGCAAGCGGTGGGTTCGGCGATTGGCTGGATCATGTGGAAAACCCCCAACCGTTCCCGCGACGTGGTGCGGATCAACCTCGCCAAGTGCTTTCCGCAAATGGACCCGGCCGAGCGCGAGCGTCTGGTGGGGCAAAGCCTGAAAGACATCGGCAAGTCTCTGACTGAAAGCGCCTGCGCGTGGATCTGGCCAGCCCAGCGTTCCATTGACCTGGTACGCGAAGTCGAAGGCCTCGACGTTTTGAAAGAGGCGTTGGCGTCTGGCAAAGGTGTGGTTGGCATCACCAGCCACCTGGGCAACTGGGAGGTGTTGAACCACTTCTATTGCAGCCAGTGCAAACCGATCATTTTCTACCGCCCGCCAAAACTGAAGGCGGTGGATGAGTTGCTGCGCAAGCAGCGAGTGCAATTGGGTAACCGGGTGGCGGCTTCCACCAAGGAAGGGATCCTCAGCGTGATCAAGGAAGTGCGCAAGGGTGGCGCGGTGGGCATTCCGGCTGACCCGGAACCGGCCGAATCCGCCGGGATCTTCGTGCCGTTCTTCGCCACTCAGGCCCTGACCAGCAAATTCGTGCCGAACATGCTGGCCGGCGGCAAAGCGGTCGGCGTATTCCTGCATGCCCTGCGCCTGCCGGACGGTTCAGGATACAAAGTGATCCTCGAAGCTGCGCCAGAGGCCATGTACAGCACCGATACCGAAACCTCCTGCGCGGCCATGAGCCAGGTGGTCGAGCGCTATGTACGGGCTTATCCGAGCCAGTACATGTGGAGCATGAAGCGCTTCAAGAAGCGTCCACCGGGTGAAGCTCGCTGGTATTGAGGCTGCTGTGGATAACTCCGTAGGCTGCGATCTATTGATCTTGGCCTGCGTTACCGCTGATCAGTGCGCCTGTCGCTCAAGCTTTTTCAGAAACACCGTCATCTCCTTCTCTGCCTGTTTGTCGCCATGGGCGCGGGCAGCTTCCAGACCCTGCTCCCAGGACTGTCGCGCCGCCGCGTAATCCGCCAGCGCCAGATGGGCCTTGCCCAACAGCTTCCAGGCTGCCGAATACTTCGGATCGAACTCGACGCAGCGCTGGAAATGCTCTGCGGCCTTGGCGTTTTCCCCAAGGTCCAGATACCCCTTGCCCAGGCCGAAGCGCAGCAATGAGTTATCCACACCCTTGGCGAGCATTTTTTCCAGGGATTCGATCATTGGGTGGCACCTCTGGTTTTTTGGGGGAGTTCGAAATCGCCTTCGCGGGCAAGCCTCGCTCCTACACGGTTCAGTCGTTCGCATAATAGCTGGACGGCTCAAACCTGTAGGAGCGAGGCTTGACCGCGAAGAGGCCTTCGGATCAGAAGAAGCTCAACCCCACATGGAACAGCTTCTCCACATCCCGAATATGCTTCTTATCCACAAGGAACAGAATTACATGGTCGCCGGTTTCGATCACGGTGTCGTCGTGGGCGATGATCACTTCTTCGTCGCGGATGATCGCGCCGATGGTGGTGCCCGGTGGCAGGCCGATGTTTTCGATAGCCTTGCCGATCACCTTGCTCGACTTCGCATCGCCGTGGGCAATCGCCTCGATGGCTTCCGCCGCGCCCCGGCGCAATGAGTGCACGCTGACGATGTCCCCGCGCCGGACGTGGGCCAGCAAGGTGCCGATGGTCGCCAGTTGCGGACTGATGGCGATGTCGATGTCGCCGCCCTGGATAAGGTCGACGTAGGCCGGGTTGTTGATGATCGTCATCACTTTCTTCGCGCCCAGGCGCTTGGCCAGCAGCGACGACATGATGTTGGCTTCGTCGTCGTTGGTCAGGGCGAGGAAAATATCGGCGTCGGCGATGTTCTCTTCCAGCAGCAGATCCCGGTCTGAAGCACTGCCCTGCAACACCACGGTGCTGTCGAGGTTGTCCGAGAGGTAGCGGCAGCGGGCCGGGTTCATCTCGATGATCTTCACCTGGTAACGGCTTTCGATGGCCTCGGCCAGGCGTTCACCGATCTGCCCGCCACCGGCGATGACGATGCGTTTGTAGCTTTCATCGAGGCGGCGCATTTCGCTCATCACTGCACGAATGTTCGCTTTGGCGGCGATGAAAAACACTTCATCGTCAGCCTCGATCACCGTATTGCCCTGGGGCAGGATCGGCCGGTCACGACGGAAAATCGCCGCCACACGGGTTTCGACATTCGGCATGTGTTCGCGTAACTGGCGCAATTGCTGGCCCACCAGCGGCCCGCCGTAGTACGCCTTGACCGCTACCAGCTGCGCTTTGCCTTCGGCGAAGTCGATCACCTGCAATGCGCCCGGATGCTGGATCAGGCGCTTGATGTAATTGGTGACTACCTGTTCCGGACTGATCAGCACGTCGACCGGAATCGCTTCATTGTCGAACAGTTCGGTACGGGTCAGGTACGCGGCTTCGCGGACCCGGGCGATCTTGGTGGGGGTGTGGAACAGGGTGTGGGCGACCTGGCAGGCGACCATGTTGGTTTCGTCACTGTTGGTCACGGCCACCAGCATGTCGGCGTCGTCGGCACCGGCCTGCCTCAGTACGGTTGGCAGCGAGCCGCGACCCTGCACGGTGCGGATGTCCAGCCGATCGCCGAGGTCGCGCAGGCGTTCGCCATCGGTGTCGACCACGGTGATGTCGTTGGCCTCGCTGGCCAAGTGTTCTGCCAGCGAACCGCCGACCTGCCCTGCGCCGAGGATGATGATCTTCATCCAGTCACTCCCTTAAACCCGGTTAACCGCGTGCGGCGGCAATCTTGATCAGCTTGGCGTAGTAGAACCCGTCGTGGCCGCCTTCCTGGGCCAGCAACTGGCGACCATGGGGCTGCTTGATGCCGGCCGCCGTGGCGAGGTCCAGTTCACGGGCGCCTGGCGTGCGGGCGAGGAACGCTTCGATGACTTCGGTGTTTTCGGTCGGCAGCGTGGAACAGGTGGCGTAAAGCAGAATGCCGCCCACTTCCAGGGTTATCCACATGGCGTCGAGCAGTTCGCCCTGAAGCACCGCCAGTGCGGCGATGTCGTCGGGTTGGCGGGTCAGTTTGATGTCCGGGTGACGACGGATCACCCCGGTGGCCGAGCATGGCGCGTCGAGCAGAATGCGCTGGAACGGCTTGCCGTCCCACCAGGTGGCGGTGTCGCGACCGTCGGCGGCGATCAGTTCGGCGCTCAGGCCCAGTCGCTCGAGGTTTTCCCGTACCCGCACCAGACGCTTGGCTTCCAGATCCACAGCCACCACGCCGGCCAGTTTGGGCTCGGCCTCAAGGATGTGGCAGGTCTTGCCGCCCGGTGCGCAGCAGGCATCCAGCACCCGTTGACCCGGCGCCAGGTCCAGTAGATCGGCGGCCAATTGCGCGGCTTCGTCTTGCACGCTGATCCAGCCTTCGGCAAAACCCGGCAGGCTGCGCACGTCGGCGGCGGCGTCGAGAATGATGCCGTCCCGACTGTAAACGCACGGCGTGGCAGCGATACCCGCCTCAGTCAGCAAACCGAGGTAGGCATCGCGAGTGTGATGACGACGGTTGACCCGCAGAATCATCGGCGGGTGTGCGTTGTTCGCTGCGCAAATGGCTTCCCATTGTTCAGGCCAGAAGGCCTTGAGGGATTTTTGCAGCCAGCGCGGGTGGGCGGTGCGCACCACCGGGTCGCGTTCCAGCTCGGCCAGCAGCGCTTCGCTTTCCCGTTGGGCGCGGCGCAGCACGGCGTTGAGCAAGGCTTTGGCCCACGGCTTTTTCAGCTTGTCGGCGCAACCGACGGTTTCGCCGATGGCGGCGTGAGCCGGGACGCGGGTATAGAGCAGCTGATAAAGCCCCACCAGCAACAGCGCCTCGACATCGGCATCAGCCGCCTTGAACGGTTTCTGCAGCAATTTGGCCGCCAGCGCCGACAAACGCGGCTGCCAGCGAGCCGTGCCGAAGGCCAAGTCCTGGGTGAAGCCGCGATCGCGGTCTTCAACCTTGTCCATTTGTGTCGGCAGAGAACTGTTGAGTGAAGCTTTTCCGTTAAGAACTGCAGCAAGTGCCTTGGCGGCGGCCAGACGTGGGTTCATTGAGCGTCTGCCGTTTGACCGAGGACGGTGCCGACGGCGAATTTCTCACGACGGCTGTTGAACAAGTCGCTGAAGTTCAGTGCTTTGCCGCCGGGTAATTGCAGACGGGTCAGAACCAGCGCTTGTTCACCGCAGGCGACGATCAAGCCGTCCTTGCTGGCACTGAGGATTTCACCCGGCGCGCCCTGCCCTTCGGCCAAGCCTGCGGCCAACACTTTCAGCGCTTCGCCGTTCAGCGTGCTGTGGCAGATAGGCCATGGATTGAAGGCGCGAACCAGACGCTCCAGCTCAACCGCCGGGCGGTTCCAGTCGATGCGCGCTTCGTCCTTGTTCAATTTGTGTGCGTAGGTGGCGAGGCTGTCGTCCTGCACTTCGCCTTCCAGTGTGCCCGCAGCCAGGCCGGCAATCGCCTGGATCACGGCCGGTGGGCCCATCTCTGCGAGGCGATCGTGGAGGCTGCCGCCGGTGTCTTCGGCGCTGATCGGCGTGGTGACCTTGAGCAGCATCGGCCCGGTATCGAGGCCGGCTTCCATGCGCATCACGGTCACGCCGCTTTCGCTGTCGCCCGCTTCAACGGCACGCTGGATCGGCGCCGCACCGCGCCAGCGTGGCAGCAAGGAGGCGTGGCTGTTGATGCAACCCAGGCGCGGAATATCCAGCACCACTTGCGGCAGGATCAGGCCGTAGGCGACCACCACCATCAAATCCGGTTTCAGCGCGGCCAGTTCCGCCTGAGCGTCTTCGTTGCGCAGGGTTGGCGGTTGCAACACCTGGATGTTGTGCTCCAGAGCCAATTGCTTGACCGGGCTTGGCATCAGCTTCTGCCCACGGCCCGCCGGACGGTCCGGTTGGGTGTAGACCGCAACGATCTCGTAAGGACTGCCCAGCAGGGCCTTGAGGTGTTCGGCGGCGAATTCCGGGGTGCCGGCAAAGACAATGCGCAGTGGCTCAGTCATGGAAGCTCTCAATTGCAAAGCATCTTGAAAAGAAAAAGGCTTGCCGCGGCAAGCCTTTGAAAGAAGGGCATCAAGCGTTCTGGCGGTGGAGCTTTTCCAGTTTCTTCTTGATCCGGTCGCGTTTGAGCGTGGACAGGTAATCGACGAACAACTTGCCGTTCAGGTGGTCGCATTCATGCTGGATGCACACGGCGAGCAGGCCTTCGGCGATCAGTTCGTAAGGTTGGCCGTCGCGGTCCAGGGCCTTGATCTTGACCTTTTGCGGGCGATCGACGTTTTCGTAGAAGCCCGGCACCGAGAGGCAGCCTTCCTGGTACTGACCCATCTCGTCGGTCAGGGTTTCGAACTCGGGGTTGATGAACACCCGCGGTTCGCTGCGGTCTTCGGAGAGGTCCATCACGACGATACGTTTGTGCACGTTGACCTGGGTAGCGGCGAGGCCGATGCCTGGCGCTTCATACATTGTTTCAAACATGTCGTCGACCAACTGACGCACTTCGTCGTCCACTACGGCCACTGGTTTGGCGATAGTGCGCAGGCGCGAATCGGGGAATTCGAGGATGTCTAAAATGGCCATAAGCTTAATTGCTGCACGTGTGAGGTAAAGTCGGGTCGATGGCCTGGCGAGTCCGAAGATGCAGGCTACCGTTGTGAACGTAGCTTCCGGCTTTTCAATAATGAGCCGGAGGCGAGCCACGAGGGCTCTGGCGTTTCACGCGAACGTACATAATAAAGGGATTCACCGCATGAGGAAATCACTACTCGCCTTGCTCCTTCTGGCCTCGGCCGGTTTTGCGCATGGGCAAGTGCAACTCAGGGAAGGTTTTCCACAACAATACACCGTGGTGGCAGGGGACACACTCTGGGACATTTCCGGCAAATACCTGCGTGAGCCGTGGCAGTGGCCGCAGCTGTGGCAGGCCAATCCACAGATTGAAAACCCCAATCTCATCTATCCCGGCGATACGCTGTCGCTGGTCTACGTCAACGGTCAGCCACGCCTGACCCTCAACCGCGGCGCTTCCCGGGGCACCATCAAGCTGTCGCCACGAGTCCGCAGTTCGCCGGTGGCCGACGCCATCCCGAGCATTCCGCTGAAGTCGATCAACAGTTTTCTGTTGAGCAATCGCATCGTCGACAAGCTCGAGGATTTCGACAAGGCGCCCTACATCGTTGCCGGAGATGCCGAACGGGTACTCAGCGGCACCGGCGATCGAATCTTCGCGCGTGGCCATTTCGACCCGGCGCAGTCGGTCTACGGCATCTTTCGTCAGGGCAAGGTCTACACCGATCCGCAGAGCAAGGAGTTCCTGGGGATCAACGCCGACGACATCGGTGGTGGCGAAATCATTGCCACTGAGGGCGACGTCGCCACCCTGGCCCTGCAACGCACCACTCAAGAGGTGCGACTCGGCGACCGGTTGTTCAGCGGTGAAGAACGCTCGATCAATTCGACCTTCATGCCCAGTGCGCCAAGCACCGACATCAATGGCCTGATCATCGATGTGCCGCGTGGGGTCACCCAGATTGGCGCGCTGGATGTCGTCACGCTGAACAAGGGGCAGCGCGATGGTCTGGCCGAGGGCAATGTGCTGGTGGTGATGAAAACCGGCGAAACCGTGCGCGACCGGATCACCGGTCAGCCCTTGAAAATCCCCGACGAACGGGCCGGCCTGCTGATGGTATTCCGCACCTACGACAAGCTCAGTTACGGGCTGGTACTTAACGCATCGCGCTCTCTGGCGGTGATGGACAAGGTGCGAAATCCTTAAACACGTTCCACAAGTTACCAACAGAGTTATCCACAGCTTATTCCCGATTCGACGGGACTTTATAACGATCAAGGATGATCCATGTCGCTGTCTGCCTGTACGTCCGTTTCCCCTGCGGAACTGGAAGCTCGTTTACGCCTGCACCTTTTGCCCGAACTCGGTCCGGCACGTTTCAAGAAGTTGCTCGAAGCCTTCGGCTCTGCCTCCAAAGCCATCAGCGCACCCGCCAGTGCCTGGCGTGCATTGGGCCTGCCTCTCGCTTGCGCGGAGGCCCGGCGCTGCAGTGAAATTCGTGATGGCGCCAGCCACGCATTGGCCTGGCTAGAACGCCCGGGCCAGCATTTACTGATGTGGGACCAACCTGACTACCCCGCGCTATTGGCACAAATCAGTGATGCGCCGCCGCTGTTATTCGTCGCGGGCGATCCGGGCATTCTGGAAAAACCGCAGTTGGCGATGGTCGGCAGCCGTCGGGCGTCGCGACCAGGCATGGACACTGCCACCGCATTTTCCCGCAGTCTGGCCGGCGCCGGTTTTGTCATCACCAGCGGTCTGGCTCTGGGCATCGATGCTGCCGCGCATCAGGCGGCTCTGGATGTTGGCGGGCAAACAGTAGGGGTGCTTGGCACGGGGCTGGAAAATTTTTATCCACAGCGTAATCGACGACTGGCGGACGCCATGATCGCCTCGGGAAGTGCGGTACTTTCGGAGTTCCCGCTGGACGCCGGCCCTTCCCCGAGCAACTTCCCCCGGCGCAATCGGATCATCAGCGGTTTGTCCCTTGGTGTACTGGTGGTCGAGGCAAGTGTCGCCAGCGGTTCATTGATCACCGCGAGACTGGCGGCGGAACAGGGGCGTGAGGTGTATGCGATTCCAGGGTCGATCCATCACCCTGGCGCGAAGGGCTGTCATCAACTGATCCGCGACGGTGCGGTGCTGGTGGAAACCATCGAACACATCCTTGAGGCCTTGCGCGGCTGGCAACGGCTGCCGTTATCCACAGAAACGCCGCAAACGACGGTGACTCATCCACTGCTCATATTGCTCCACGCGGCGCCCCATACCAGCGAAGCCTTGTCGGTCACCAGCGGCTGGGCCTTGTCGAAAGTGCTGGCAGCGCTGACGGAGCTGGAGATGGACGGCCGGGCGGTCTGTGAGAGCGGCCGATGGTTTGCGCGGGTAAACTAGGTTTTATAAGGAAGATCGGTAAACTGCGCAGAGCCTTATTCCGGAGAGTTTTTCATGGTTAACAGTTGGCGTGTGCAGCAAGCCGCACGAGAAATTCGCGCCGGGGCGGTGATTGCCTACCCAACCGAAGCTGTCTGGGGCTTGGGTTGCGACCCGTGGGACGAAGAAGCGGTGGATCGTCTGCTGCTGATCAAGGGCCGGTCTGTGGATAAAGGCCTGATTCTGGTGGCCGACAATATCCGTCAGTTCGACTTCCTGTTCGAAGACTTCCCGGAGTTGTGGATGGATCGCATGTCCAGCACTTGGCCGGGTCCCAACACCTGGCTGGTGCCGCATCAGAATCTATTGCCCCAGTGGATTACCGGTGTGCATGAAACAGTGGCGTTGCGGGTCAGCGATCACCCTGTGGTGCGGGATTTGTGTGCGTTGGTCGGCCCGTTGGTGTCGACCTCGGCGAACCCTCAGGGTCGGCCGGCGGCGCGGACACGGATTCGCGTGGAGCAGTATTTCCGGGGGCAGGTTGATTATGTGCTCGGTGGCCATCTGGGCGGGCGCAAGAATCCGAGCGTGATTCGCGATCTGGCGACGGGGCATGTGGTGCGCCCGGATTGAGACCGCGTCATCGTTCTTCGCGGGCAAGCCTCGCTCCTACAGGGGATCAATGTCGTTCCGTGATCGTGTGAACGACACAAATCCTGTAGGAGCGAGGCTTGCCCGCGAAGAGGCCCTCAAGGCAACAGAATCGTCGAACCAGTCGTACGCCGCGCCGACAATTCGGTCTGCGCTTTCGCCGCATCAGCCAGTGGATAGAGCTGGCTGATGTCCACCTTCAGCTTGCCACTGATGATCATCTCGAACAGCTCATCAGCCATGCGTTGCAGGTTTTGCGCGTTGTTGGCGTAGGTCGCCAGCGTCGGCCGGGTCACGTAGAGCGAACCCTTGGCCGCGAGAATCCCCAGATTCACCCCATCGACTGCACCTGAAGCATTACCGAAACTCACCACCAGCCCCCGCGGCGCAACGCTGTCGAGCGATGTCAGCCAGGTATCTTTGCCTACACCGTCGTACACCACCGGGACTTTTTTACCGTCAGTCAATTCCAGCACGCGTTGTGCGACGTTTTCATGGCTGTAATCGATGGTCGCCCAGGCACCATTGGCTTTCGCCAGGGCGGCTTTCTCTGGTGAACTGACCGTGCCGATCAGCTTCACGCCCAAGGCCTTGGCCCATTGGCAGGCAAGCGATCCGACACCGCCGGCCGCGGCGTGAAACAGGATGGTTTCGCCACCCTTGAGTTCATAGGTCTGACGCAGCAAGTACTGCACGGTCAGGCCTTTGAGCATCACGCCGGCGGCTTGCTCGAAGCTGATGGCGTCCGGCAGGTGCACCAGATTGGCTTCCGGCAATACATGAATATAGCTGTAGGCGCCCAACGGGCCGCTGCCGTAAGCCACACGATCGCCAACCTTGAAGCGAGTGACTTCGCTACCGACCGCTTCGACCACGCCCGCGCCTTCAGCACCCAGACCCGAGGGCAGGGTCGGAGGTGCGTAGAGACCGCTACGGTAATAAGTGTCGATGAAATTCAGGCCGATGGCCTTGTTGGTCACGCGTACCTGTTGCGGGCCGGGTTCGGCGGGTTGGTAATCTACATGTTCGAGCACTTCGGGGCCGCCATGGACGCGGAACTGGATACGCTTTGCCATCTGCACTCTCCTTGGGTCTTGGCTTCTAGAGTTGTAGCGCCAAGCGCTCTATCGAACTCCCAAGCTTGATCTTCGTCAACTGCGACGGCACAAGGTGCAGTGTTATCCTACGCAGCAATTTGCCGCCGGCCTGTTTGAGCGCCGCGTAGCTTTGCCCGATTCAAGGTGATGCCATGACTACCCGCACCGAGGCCGTAAAAGCCTACCTGCTCGACCTGCAAGACCGCATTTGCGCTGCCCTGGAAGCCGAAGACGGCGGCGCGCGTTTCGTCGAAGACGCCTGGACCCGGCCTGCCGGTGGTGGTGGTCGCACCCGGGTGATTGAGAACGGCGCAGTCATCGAAAAGGGCGGTGTCAACTTTTCCCACGTGTTTGGCAGCGGTCTCCCACCGTCCGCCAGCGCCCATCGGCCGGAACTGGCCGGTCGAGGCTTCGAAGCCCTGGGCGTGTCGTTG
This sequence comes from Pseudomonas sp. DF5, assembly GCF_058148225.1. Lineage (NCBI taxonomy): Bacteria > Pseudomonadati > Pseudomonadota > Gammaproteobacteria > Pseudomonadales > Pseudomonadaceae > Pseudomonas > Pseudomonas sp. DF5. The sequence goes on along the minus strand of NZ_JBYVYM010000027.1, from coordinate 87,407 downwards.
GTGATTCACCCGCACAACCCCTATGTGCCGACGTCCCACGCCAATGTGCGTTTTTTCATCGCCGAAAAAGAAGGTGAAGAGCCGGTCTGGTGGTTCGGTGGTGGCTTTGACCTGACCCCTTATTACGGCAATGAAGAAGATTGCGTGCATTGGCACCGCGTCGCCGAACAGGCTTGCGCGCCCTTTGGCCCGGACGTTTACCCGCGCTACAAGGCTTGGTGCGACAGCTACTTCCACATCAAGCATCGTCACGAGCCACGGGGCATTGGCGGCCTGTTCTTTGATGACTTGAACGAGTGGGACTTCGACACCAGCTTCGCCTTCATGCGCGCCATCGGCGATGCGTTCATCGACGCGTACCTGCCGATCGTGCAACGCCGCAAGAATGATGCATTCACCGCCAAACAGCGTGAGTTCCAGGAATTTCGCCGTGGTCGTTACGTTGAATTCAACCTGGTCTATGACCGCGGCACGCTGTTCGGCCTGCAATCGGGCGGGCGCACCGAGTCGATTCTGATGTCGCTGCCGCCGCAAGTGCGTTGGGCCTACGACTGGAAGGCCGAGCCGGGCAGCGAAGAAGCGCGCCTGACCGAATACTTCCTGCAAGACCGCGATTGGTTGGCCAAGGCCTGAACGAGGAATTCTGATGGACCGTTATGTCGTATTCGGTAACCCGATCGGCCACAGCAAGTCGCCGCTGATCCACCGTCTGTTCGCCGAGCAGACCGGGCAGAAACTGGACTACAGCACCTTGCTGGCACCTCTCGACGACTTTTCCGGCTGTGCGCTGGAATTTTTCCGCGAAGGCCGTGGGGCGAATGTGACAGTGCCGTTCAAGGAAGATGCCTATCGCCTGGCGAACAGCTTGACCCAGCGGGCGCAGCGGGCCGGCGCGGTGAATACCCTGAGCAAACTGGCCGATGGCAGTCTGCTGGGCGACAACACCGATGGCGCCGGGTTGGTACGGGACCTGACGGTCAACGCCGGATTCAGCCTCGCGGGCAAACGCATTCTGCTGCTGGGGGCCGGTGGCGCGGTGCGCGGCGCGCTGGAGCCGCTGCTGGCGGAGCAACCGGCGTCGGTGATCATTGCCAACCGCACCGTGGAAAAAGCCGAATTGCTGGCGCAATTGTTTGCCGATCTGGGGCCGGTGTCGGCCAGCGGTTTCGATTGGCTGCGCGAGCCGGTGGACCTGATCATCAACGCCACATCCGCCAGTCTGTCCGGCGATGTACCGCCGATTGCCGGCAGTTTGATCGAACCGGGCAAGACGGTTTGCTACGACATGATGTACGGCAAGGACCCAACCTCGTTCTGCCGCTGGGCCAGTGAACATGGGGCTGCGGTGTCGATGGATGGCTTGGGCATGTTGGCCGAGCAGGCGGCGGAAGCTTTCTATCTATGGCGCGGTGTGCGCCCGGATACGGCGCCGGTGCTGGCCGAACTTCGCCGGCAACTGGCGCTGTAACCCTGTAGGAGCGAGGCTTGCCCGCGAAGGTAACGCCGCGGTTTTTCAGAAATACCGCGTCATCGTTCTTCGCGGGCAAGTCGGATCGCCGCACCGCTCGCTCCTACAGGGGGCAATGTTTCAATCCTCAAACCGGATCGGGCATTTCTCCGGCCCTTCCAGCTTCCTCAATTCCTCCACCACTTGCGGCCGTGCCTGCCGCAGGGTCAGGCTGCGATCCTGACGCAGCAGCCGTCGTGCTTCCTGGTGCAGCATTTCCACGCCCGAGTAGTCGATGAAGTTGATCTGTTGTGCCTCGATCACCACTCGCGGGCCTTGCATCCGTTGCAGGCGCACTTGCAGGTAATGGCTGGCGCCGAAAAAGATCGAACCGCCGACCCTCAGAATGTCTTCGTCGCCATTGCGCCAGTGCTGCACCCGTGGCTGTGAGGTGCGTTTGAGGTAGAAGAACAGTGACGCCAACACCCCGGCGTAGATCGCCGTCTGCAACTCAAGCAACAGGGTGGCGACACAGGTCAGCGCCATCACCAGAAACTCGGCACGGCTGACTCGCAACAAGGCGCGAATGCCGCGATGGTCCACCAATCCCCAGGCGATCAGCAAAATGCTGCCGGCCATGGCCGGGATCGGGATGTGCGCGATCAACGTCGCACCGAAGATCGCGAACAACGCCACCCACAACGCCGAAAAAACGCCCGCCAGTGGCGAGCAGGCACCGGCGTCATAGCTCAGGGCCGAGCGAGTGAAGGAACCGGCGGACAGCGAACCGGAAAAAAACGCCCCGACCATGTTCGAGAAACCCTGGGCGCGAACTTCCTGATTGGCATCGAGCAATTGCTGCGAGCGGGCCGACAGGGAGCGGGCAATCGACAGGCTGGTCACCAGCCCGAGCATGCCGACCGCCACCGCACTGGGCAGCAGGCGCAGTATCAGGTCCAGATCCAGCGGCAGCGGGCTGAAGGGCGGCAGCCGCCCGACAAACGCGCTGACCAGCTTCACATGACCGAACATCGCTGGCCACAGCCACACCAGCAATCCGCTCAGGGCCAGCGCGATCAACAGCGTTGGCCAGCGTGGTACCAGCAGTTTGAGCACAATGCCAACCGCAACCGTTGCCAGGCCCAGCAGCAGCGAGGGTTTGTCTACTTCGCCGAGATGATTGAGCAGCATCATCAAACTGTTGAGCGCCGTGGCCTGGTTGGGCACATCCAGCCCCAGCAGGTTCGGCAGCTGCCCGATGGCAATCACCACCGCCGCGCCGAGAGTGAAGCCCAGCACCACCGAGTGAGAGACGAAATTCACCAAGGCACCGAACCGCAGCAAACCCAGTAACCACTGGAAAATGCCCGCAAGGAAAGTCAGAAGCAGGATCAACGTGACGTAGTCCTGCGATGCAGGGACGGCCAGAGGACTGACGCTGGCGTACAGGACAATGGAAATGGCTGCTGTAGGACCGCAGATCAAATGCCACGACGAACCCCAGAGGCAGGCAATCAGTACCGGGATGATGGCGGCGTACAGACCATATTCCGGTGGGAGACCGGCGATCAGGGCGTAGGCAATCGATTGTGGCAACGCGAGAATCGCGCCGCTCAGGCCGACGATCAGGTCACGACCGACGCTGGCGCGGGTTTGCCGGGGCAACCAGGTCAGGAAGGGAAAGAGTGAATGGCGGCTGGGGAAGGCCATGGGTCCTCTCGGGCGGGGTTTTGCACAAGGGTAACAGGGTAAAACGATCATTGTGGCGAGGGAGCTTGCTCCCGCTCGGTTGCGCAGCAGCCGCCAATCCGGACAACTCGGTGAGACAGATAAACCGTGTTCGCCGAAATGGGAGCGCTACGCACTCCAGCGGGAGCAAGCTCCCTCGCCACAGAGAACCGTTACAACTTGGCTTTGACCGCCGGCAGAGCATCCTTGCCATCCACAGTCTTCACACCATCGAGCCATTTATCCAGCACCGCCGGATTGGCCTTGATCCACGCCTTGGCCGCGTCTGCATTGCTGACCTTCTTGTTCACCACCTCGGCCATGATGCTGTTCTCCATTTCCTGGGTGAAACTCAGGTTGGTGAGCAGCTTGCCGACGTTCGGGCAGGCCTGTGCATAACCTTTGCGGGTCAGCGTATAAACGCTGCCGGTGTCACCGAAGTACTTCTCGCCGCCCTTCAGATAATGCATTTTCAACTGCACGTTCATCGGGTGTGGCGTCCAGCCGAGGAAGGTCACGAACTTCTGTTTCTTCACCGCGCGGGACACTTCGGCCAGCATTGCTTGCTCGCTGGACTCGATCAGTTTCCACTGACCCATGTCGTAGTCATTCTTCTTGATGATCTCTTGCAGCGAAATGTTCGCCGGGGCGCCGGAGCCGATGCCATAGATCTTCTTGTCGACTTCTTTTGGATGTAGCTCGGCGTACTTGTTCAAGTCGTTAAAGTTATGCACACCCGCGTCCCAGACGTAATCCGGGACCGCCAGGGTGAACTCGGTGCCGTCGAGGTTCTTCGCCAGTTGTGTGACATCGCCGTTGGCCACGAACTTGTCGTAGAAGCCTTGCTGCGCCGGCATCCAGTTGCCGAGGAAGACGTCCACCTGGCCATCCTTCAGACCGCCAAAGGTGATCGGCACCGCCAGCGTGTCGACCTTGGCCTTGTAGCCCATGCCGTCCAGCAGAAACCCGGTGATGGCGTTGGTGGCGGCGATGTCGCTCCAGCCGGGGTCGGCCATCTTCACCGTTTCGCAGCTTTGCTCGGCGTACGCCGAGGCGCTGCCCAGAGCCAGAAGCCCGACTGTCAGTACTGTGGATAACTTTTGCATGGACGTCCCCTTAACATTATTGGTTTTGGCAGGGTTGTGGATAACGGGCTTTACGCTCCAGATCGTCGAGGTCGATGTGGTTGCGCATGTACTGCTGACTGGCGTCCACCAGCGGCTGGTGATCCCAGCTCTTCAGCTTGCCGATGGTCAGGGCGCCGGCGACGAAACGCCGGCGTCGCTGACTGGCGAGCACCTGTTGGTGGATCGCCGGGATATTCCATTTAGCCCGTGCTTCGGCGAGAAAATCCTCGAACAGCTGACGATATTGCGGCGAATGGCTGAGTTCTTCCTGTTCATGCGGGTCGTTGTGCACGTCGAAGAGCAGGCAAGGGTCGTCTTCGCTGTAGATGAATTTGTAGGCGCCGCGCCGAATCATCATCAACGGGCTGATGGTGCCTTCGGCCATGTATTCACCGAACACCTCGTCGTGACCGCCCTGCCCTTGCAGGTGTGAAACCAGCGAGCGGCCGTCCAGCGGCAGGCCTGGCTCCAATGAGCCGCCGGCCAGTTCCACAAAGGTCGGCAGCAGGTCGGCGGTGGATACTGCCGCGCTGACCCGTCCGGCGCCGAATTGCCCCGGCGCACTGATCAGCAGCGGTACGCGGGCGGCCATTTCGTACCAGTGCATTTTGTACCAGAGGCCGCGCTCGCCGAGCATGTCGCCGTGGTCACCGGAGAACACAATGATGGTGTCATCGATCAGCCCGGTTTCCTCGAGTGTTTGCAGGAGTTTGCCGACGTTGCTGTCGATATAGCTGCACGCCCCGAAGTAGGCACGGCGCGCGTCGCGAATCTTATCCACAGGCAGCGGCTTGTCCCACAGGTCATAGACTTTGAGCAGGCGCTGGGAGTGAGGATCGAGTTCATCCTGTGCGGGTGTTTCCGGCAAAGGGATGTCGGCGTCGTCGTACAGATCCCAGAACGCCTTGGGAATCGTGTACGGGTCGTGTGGGTGAGTCATCGACACGGTCAGGCAGAATGGCTGATCGCCATCCTCGCGGATGTGATCGAACAGGTATTGCTGGGCCTTGAACACCACCTCTTCGTCGAAATCCAGCTGGTTGGTGCGCACGCAGGGCCCGGCTTGCAGCACCGACGACATGTTGTGGTACCAGGTCGGTCGCACGTCCGGCTCGTCCCAGTTCACCGCCCAACCGTAGTCGGCCGGGTAGATGTCACTGGTTAGGCGTTCTTCATAGCCGTGCAACTGGTCCGGACCGCAGAAGTGCATCTTGCCCGACAGCGCAGTGCGGTAGCCGAGGCGCCGCAGGTAGTGGGCATAAGTTGGAACGTCGGCGGGGAAATCGGCCGCGTTGTCGTAGGCGCCGATCTTGCTCGGCAACTGACCGCTGACCAGGGTGAAACGTGACGGCGCGCAGAGCGGGCTGTTGCAATACGCGGCGTCGAATACCACGCCTTGGGCGGCGAGGCGGCTCAGATTCGGCAGTTTGATGGGCGAAGGGCCGTAGAACGGCAACATTGGCGCGGCCATTTGATCGGCCATGATGAAAAGAATATTTTTGCGCTTCATGTGATCGCGGCATTCCATAGTGGATATTTATGCGAGAGTGCTGTGGTCGAGCATGCAACCCATGGAATTTGTGGTAAAGCCCACGCCAGGCAATGACTAGGATAAGCACAGCTTATGTATGAAGCTCTCGGTGATTTGTCTCTGGACCTGCTGCGTGTCTTTGAGACCGCGGCCCGCCAACGCAGCTTTACTGCTGCTGCAGTGGAGCTCGGCACCACGCAACCGGCCATCAGTCAGCAGATCAAACGATTGGAGGAGCAGCTCGCAATACGATTGTTTGACCGCATTTATCGCGGTATCGAACTGACCGAGGCTGGCGCGATTCTGTTTGAGCAAGTTCAGCTCGGTTTACAGAATATCGACGCCGGATTGAGCGCGATCAGTGCACAGCAGCAACACGAAGTGTTGCAGGTGGCCACCGACTTCGCCTTCGCCGCGTACTGGCTGATGCCACGGCTGCACCGCTTCCATACCGCCCATCCTCAAGTGGATGTCAGCCTGGTTACCAGTGAGCGCAGCCACAACATGCTGCGCACTGATATCGATGTGGCGGTGCTGTTCGGCGATGGCCGGTTCAAGCAAGGCGAGAGCCATTGGTTATTCAGTGAAGAAGTGTTTCCGGTGTGCAGTCCGCTGCTCTTGAAGGATCGTCCCCTGCCCTTGCCGGCTCAGTCATTGCTGGAGTTTCCGCTGCTGCACCTGCGAGGCGAACACAGCAGCAACTGGTTCGACTGGAGCGGCGTGTTTCGCGAACTGGGGATCACGTCGGCGCCAGCGCCGGGGCAACTGCGCTTCGACAATTACACGTTGCTGATTCAGGCGGCGATTGGCGGCCAGGGCGTTGCGATCGGTTGGCGGCACCTTGTGGATAACTTGCTGGCGCAAGGTCTGTTGTGTCGACCGATTGCCGAGACAGTGATTTCCAGGCTGGGTTATTACGTGGTCCTGCCCCAGCGCAAACGGCGCGGGGCGTTGATTCAAACATTTGTGGATTGGTTGATGGCGGAACAGGCCAGCAGTGCGCAATCGCTTAATGGCCTTCCTTTGCCATCGATTGCGGTATGAGGGCTTTACGGTTCCGAAGTCGCGACAAAATTCACATGCTGGCCCACGTGCAAATTCAGCCATAACTCGTCGGCAATCCCGACGGCAACTCGGTTCAGCCGTTCCAGCGGTTCGGCCAGGCCGGGTTCCAGGCTCGTACTGATGTGACTGAAATGCTCGATGGACAGTCCCGGTACGCCGCGTGGGGCATTCACCAGGGTCCAGTGCAATGGGCTGCTTTGCAGCGCCTCGCGGATTTCTTCAGCGGCGTGGCGTTGCAGTTCGTCTTCTATCTCCGGATCGTCCAGCACCTCGAAATCACCCACCACAAACAACCGCGCGATACCCGCGGCCTGCATGCCGTCAATCAGTGCATCCACTGCCAGCACCTGCTCGACCGGGCCGGGCACGATGGATTTTTCGATGTGTTCGCTGTTCATCGGCAACCCCGGCGCATCCAGCAGGCAGATCACCGCCGAACAACCGGCTACGCTTTGCTTGACCCGTTTGGCATCGAACAGATTGCCGGCCTTGGTGCGCAATCCGGGGCGTGGCGCGAGTGCCGTCAGGTCATCGAGAATCGCGATCACTTCATGTTGGCGCCGCAGCATTTCAGCTATCAGCGCACTGCCCAGGCTACTCATGGCACCATAAAGCACTACCTTCACTACCGGGGTTTCGGCATTTTTCATGGCTGTGCTCCGAACGTCCTGCCTATATAGCGTGAGACCTGCAGGGAACGGTGTGGGTTCGACCAGGTATAAAGAGGTTTCAGATGCAACAGATCAAGGGCTACCACGCCCATGTCTATTTTGACGCCAACACCCTCCCGCAGGCCCGGGCCTTGTGCGAGCAGGCCGCGCAATTGTTTCCGCTGAAGATGGGCCGCGTGCACGAGCGCCCGGTCGGTCCGCACCCGGACTGGAGCTGCCAATTGGCTTTCGAGCCGCAATACATTGGCGAGGTGTTGCCGTGGCTGGCGCTCAATCGCAAGGGGTTGGTGGTGTTCCTGCACCCGGATACCGGCAACGATCTGCTCGACCACACCGAGCACGCGATCTGGATGGGGGCGATCCGGCCGCTGGACCTGTCTGTTTTCTGATCAGAGTTGTTCTCCTGTCTCACCAGAAATCGAGCAATGGCAGTGGGCGATATCCTGCAATAGCCCGCTGAATTGATAGCGGATTTGTCCGCAGTGGCAGCCGCCAGTGTGAAGTTCGCCCATGTTTTTTCCTCCTGAGCCCGTGTTTACGGACTTTCAACCCAGCCGACGACCGGTCGTACATTCGGTCAATGCTTTCATCCGCGAAAGCTGGCTGAAAGCTTCCCCGATTAGGATCGCCTCACTGCCGGCAACAGACCGGTTGGCCAACGCGAGTGTTTCATTGCCCGCCCGGCCCATTTAACAACAACAATGGTGATTCTGATGTCCACTCTTATCCGCCTCTTCGCTGCACCTCCGCCCGTACGTTTCGTGCTTCCCGTTCTGCGCTGACCTCATCGGTTCGCCCATTCCCTAGCCGCGCTACGCCTGGAGTATTCCTATGCTGACTTTCCTTGGCTTTGCCATGGTCATCACGTTCATGTTCCTGATCATGACCAAGCGCCTGTCCGCGCTGATCGCCCTGATCATCATCCCGATCATCTTCGCCCTGTTCGGCGGTTTCTCGCCGAAAATCGGCCCGATGATGCTCGAAGGCATCACCAAGCTCGCACCAACCGGCGTGATGCTGATGTTCGCCATCCTTTACTTCGCCCTGATGATCGATTCCGGCCTGTTTGACCCGGCCGTGCGCAAGATCCTCAAACTGGTCAAGGGCGACCCGTTGAAAGTGTCGGTCGGTACCGCCGTGCTGGCACTGATCGTGTCCATGGACGGTGATGGCGCCACCACTTACATGATCTGCGTGGCCGCCATGCTGCCGCTCTACAGCCGCATCGGCATGAGCCCGCGGATCATGGCCGGTCTGATCATCCTCGCCGGTGGCGTGATGAACATGACCCCGTGGGGCGGTCCGACCGCTCGCGCGGCCAGTGCGCTGCATGTGGACCCGTCCGCGATTTTCGTGCCGATGATTCCGGCGATGCTGGCTGGTGTGGTGGCGATTCTGGCGATTGCCTACTTCTACGGTAAGCGCGAGCGTGCGCGTCTGGGTGAATTGCATTTGGTCGGTGATGAAATCGATCACAGCGAAATCAGCGTCTCGCAGTTCCCGGATGCCCGTCGTCCAAAGCTGATCTGGTTCAACGGCGCGCTGACCCTGGCACTGATGGGCACCTTGATCGCTGGTCTGTTGCCGCTGCCGGTGCTGTTCATGGTGGCGTTCAGTATCGCGATGATCGTCAACTACCCTTGCCTGCAACAGCAGAAGGACCGCGTTGCGGCCCACGCCGGTAGCGTGTTGGCGGTGGTCGGGTTGATCTTTGCCGCAGGCATCTTCACCGGTATCCTGACGGGCACGGGCATGGTCGATGCAATGTCCAAGAGCCTGCTGGCAGTCATCCCGGATTTCCTCGGCCCGTACCTCGCCGTGATCACCGCGCTGGTGAGCATGCCGTTCACGTTCTTCATGTCGAACGACGCATTTTATTACGGCGTGTTACCAGTGCTTGCCGAAGCCGCCAGTCATTACGGTATAACCGCGGTAGAAATGGCACGTGCCTCGATCGTCGGTCAGCCCGTCCACTTGCTGAGCCCGCTGGTACCATCGACCTACCTGTTGGTGGCCCTGGCCGGTATCGAATTCGGTGACCATCAGCGGTTCACCCTGAAGTGGGCAGTGCTGGTTTGCCTGTGCATACTGGTCGCTGCATTGCTGATGGGGATTTTTCCGCTGTTCAGCACGCTATAAGCCCAAGACTCACCATGAGGGGTCCAGGCTTTGTTTGAAGCCTGGGCCCTTCGTGGTTTAAACACATCCTCAAAGGAATACACATGGAATGGCTGACCAACCCTGAAATCTGGGTTGCCTTCTTCACCCTGACCGCCCTGGAGATCGTCCTGGGCATCGACAACATCATCATGATCTCGATCCTGGTCAGCCGCATGCCCAAACACATGCAGGCGCGTACCCGGATCTTCGGCCTCGCGCTGGCCATGGTCACGCGGATTCTGTTGCTGCTGTCGATCACCTGGGTCATGCGTCTCACCGCGGACCTGTTCGAAGTGTTCGGCCAGGGCATTTCCGGGCGTGACCTGATCCTGTTCTTCGGTGGTCTGTTCCTGCTGTGGAAAAGCTCGCAAGAGATGTATCACGCGCTGGAAGGCGAGGATGAAACCAGCGACGAGCCAAGTGGCAAGGGCGGCAACTTCCTCTACACCATTATCCAGATCGCGATCATCGACATCGTGTTCTCGCTGGACTCCGTCATCACTGCCGTTGGCATGGTGTCCCACGTTCCGGTCATGGTTGCGGCAATCATCGTTGCTGTGCTGGTGATGATGTGGGCTTCCGGCACCATCAGCGAGTTCATCGACAGGCACCCGTCGCTGAAGATGCTGGCGCTGTCTTTCCTGTTGATCGTCGGTACCGTGCTGATTGCCGAGTCCTTCGATGTGCACGTGCCAAAAGGCTACGTCTACTTCGCCATGGCGTTCTCGCTGGCAGTGGAAGCGATCAACATCAGGATGCGCACCGCGATTGCGAAAAAACGCACACAGCAAGAGCCGGTGAAACTGCGCAAGGATGTTCCGGGCCAATAACCCGAACACCCTGCCATCACAAAGGGGCCTTTTGGCCCCTTTGTCATGTCTGCATCAAACTGTTTTCATGACAGTTTTATTTCAATCGCTGCTTTAGCTATGCGATGCTGGCGTCCAGACCGTTAGCCGACTACAGCTTAAGTACAGAACGTAGAAAAACGCGCGGCACCGTCGACTTGCCCCACTGGGGCGCTACCACCACAGGGGGCCTGTATGCTCACCCTGCTCAATTTATTATCGGCCGTGGCCTTGTTGATCTGGGGCACGCACATCGTCCGAACCGGCATCCTGCGGGTTTATGGCTCCAACTTGCGCCATGTGATTGGCCAGAACATGTCCAGGCGCTGGCTGGCGTTTGTCGCCGGGATTGTGGTGACGGCCATGGTCCAGAGCAGCAATGCCACCGCCATGCTCGTCACCTCGTTTGTCGGTCAGGGTCTGATGGCGCTGACCCCGGCCTTGGCGACCATGCTCGGTGCCGACGTCGGGACCGCACTGATGGCGCGGGTACTGACCCTCGATCTGTCGTGGCTGTCGCCGCTGCTGATCTTCCTCGGAGTGATTTTCTTTCTGTCGCGCAAGCAGACCCGGGTCGGGCAGATGGGGCGGGTCAGCATCGGTCTGGGGTTGATCATTCTGGCGCTGCAACTGATCGTCGAGGCCGCCGCGCCGATCACGCATGCTCAGGGGGTGAAGGTCATTTTCGCCTCACTGACCGGCGACATCCTGCTCGATGCGTTGGTCGGCGCGCTGTTCGCGATGATTTCCTATTCCAGCCTGGCTGCCGTCCTGCTGACCGCGACCCTCGCCGGTGCCAATGTGATCAGTCTGCCGGTGGCGATCGGCCTGGTGATTGGTGCCAACATCGGCAGCGGCATTCTCGCCTTCCTCAGCACCAGCATGCAGAACGCCGCCGGCCGTCAGGTGGCGTTTGGCAGCCTGTTGTACAAACTGATTGGTCTGCTGCTGATCATTCCGGTGCTCGATCCACTGGTGCACTGGATCGACAGCTTCGACTTCAGCGCTCAGGAAATGGTCATCGGCTTCCACCTGCTCTACAACACTGCGCGTTGCCTGCTCCTGTTGCCCAGCGTCGGGCCGATGGCCAGGCTCTGTGCGTGGTTACTGCCAGAGCGGCCGGATATCAACGGCACGGCCAAACCGCGGCACCTTGACCCGACAGCATTGGTGACCCCCAGCCTGGCGCTGGCCAATGCCGCTCGGGAAACCCTGCGTATCGGCGATCTGGTCGACAACATGCTTGAAGCCATGCTCGCCGTACTGCGTGGCAAACAGACGGCAGTCACCCAGGAAATCCGGCGCCTGACCGATGATGTCGAAGCGCTCTACAGCGCGATCAAACTCTATCTGGCGCAAATGCCCCGCGAAGACCTCAGCGAGCAGGACAGCAAGCGTTGGGCGGAAATCATCGAGTTGGCGATCAACCTGAAACTGGCCAGCGACCTGATCGAACGCATGCTGCGCAAGGTTCAGCAGCAGAAAACCTCGCAGCGCCGGTCGTTTTCCGAGGTCGGTCTGGAGGAGTTGGCGGGGCTGCACAGCCAACTGATTGCCAACTTGCGTCTGGGGTTGTCGGTGTTCCTCAGTTCCGACCCGGAAAGTGCCCGTCAGTTACTGCGTGAGAAACGTCGCTTTCGCGCACAGGAACGCCGCCTGGCCCACGCTCATGTCAGTCGTTTGCACCGTAAGATTGTGCAGAGCATCGAGACCAGTTCGCTGCATCTGGAGCTGATCGCTGACATGAGGCGTCTCAATTCGCTGTTTTGCAGCAGCGCTTATGCGGTGTTGGGCACTTCGGATACCGGCGCTCTGATGGTCGACGATTTGGCTGACATCACTCATTCACCCTGAACGTCCACAGTTACCTGAAGTCTGTTGTACTTACGCTGGTCGTACGGAAATTCGTTATGCGTTGTTTGCTGTTCGCTTGTCTGTTGCTCGGCGCCCTGCCTTCATTTGCCCTGGATCGCTTTCAGGTCGAGGGCTATACGTTGCCCAACGGTCTGCAATTGGTCCTCAAGCCGGGCACCGAGCGCGGGCATGTGGCAATTCGGCTGGTGATTGGCGTGGGTCTGGATGATTTCAGCTGCGCCGACAAGGAGCTGCCGCATCTGCTCGAACACTTGCTGTTCAGCGGCATCGACGCCACCGGCGAAGGTGGTCTGGAGGAGCGCATGCAGGCCCTGGGTGGTGAGTGGAACGCTTACACCAGCAACGCCGACACCACGTTCGTCATCGAAGCCCCGGCGAAAAACCAGCGTAAGGTCCTCGATCTGTTGTTGGCGCTGCTGACCCAGACCCGTATTGACGACAACGCGATCAACGTCGCCAAGCAGGTGGTCGAGCGCGAAGACGGTGGCCATTATTCGCACCTGCAACGCTGGCTGGATCGCCAGGACCTGGGCCACACCGCCAGCAACCAATTGGCGGTGGAACTGGGCCTCAAATGCCCCGAGCGCGCCGAAGTCGATCACCTGACCCGCGAGCAGCTGGAGAAGGTGCGCAAAGCCTGGTACGCACCCAACAACATGACCCTGATCGTGGTCGGCGAGCTCGACCGCCTGCTGCCGGCCTATCTGGAACGGACTTACGGTGCACTCCAGTCGGTTGAGCCGACTGAGCACTTGCCCTTGCCGGACATCCAGGCCAGCGCGGCCCACCAGCGCGATTTGAGTAGCGGTTTCGTCGGTGGCAGCGCCAAGTTGCACTGGCTGGTGCCGGAGCCGGTGCTGGAGGATCAGCACGACGAAACGTTCGATTTGCTCAAGGACTACCTGGACTGGGCGCTCTATCGCCAACTGCGCCTGGTTCATGGGTTGTCCTACGGGCCCTCGGCCGAGCGTGAGGTGTTTGGCGGAGTGGGCTTCATGAGCCTGAACGCCGACCTTGAACGCGACAACGTGTCTGCAGCAGAACAAGTGCTGGATGAGCTCAAAGCCGATCTGCTCAAGAACGGGCTCGACGCCACCACCTTCGCCCGCCTCAAACAGGCCGCCATCGCCCGGCAGGCCTGGGCCGTGCAAGGCAACAGCGCCTTGGCGGATTACTACTGGAGCGCCCTTGGAGACTACGAGGATGGCCATTTCACCAACCCGGCCAAGGCGCTGCAGGAAGTGACGCTGGCCGAGGCGAACAAGGCGATGCGTGAGTTGTTGTTGCAACCGGGGTATTTGCGGATCGAGAAGCCGCTGATGAGTTATGACCAGTTGATGTGGGCGATTGCCGGGGGATTTGGATTGATGGTGCTTGGGGCATTGGGTTGGCGTGTTCACGGCAGAAAGTAGTTATTTCCCTGTGGCAACGGGTTTTGTGTGGCGAGGGGGCTTGCCCCCGTTGGGCTGCGAAGCGGCCCTGAAAATGCGGCAACCTGGTTTATCAGGTACACCGCATTCGCCGATATTGCGACTGCTGCGCAGCCGAACGGGGGCAAGCCCCCTCGCCACAGGCCCCCTCGGACGGTACCCTGTCGGGGATTTTTCCCACGACTATTGTGAACCGCCGAATGCCGACTCTGACCCTGTACATACAGCGCATCCTGGAATTGATGAAGCGCTATCCCGGGGTCATCGCGCTCGGCGGTTTCATTTCCGGGGTCGGCAGCTTCATCTTGGTGGATCGCCAACAAAGCCTGGCGACCTGGATCACCACCATCATGCTGGTCAGCTGGGTCTGGCTGATGCTGGAAAACAGCCTCACCAAGTTGTTCGCCAGGGTCTTCAAACGCGAAATACCCCAGCCCCTGCTGCGTTATGCGACGCAGATGATCCATCAGGAAAGCCTGTTCTTCGTCCTGCCGTTCTTTTTCATCACCACCACCTGGAACAGCGGCCAACTGTTTTTCACGGGGTTGCTGGGCATGGCGGCGCTGATCTCGATCACCGACCCGCTCTACTACAAATGGCTGGCGCCGCGCCGCTGGGCGTTCCTGGCGCTGCATACCCTGACCCTGTTCGCCGCCCTGCTGACCGCCCTGCCCGTCATCCTGCACCTGACCACCTCCCAGAGCTTCAAACTGGCGCTGGGCATTGCCATGGTGCTGTCGTTCCCGAGTCTGGCGTCGATCTTCCCGATTCGGACCGTGCGCAATGCGCTGGCGATCCTCAGCATCACCGTTGGCATCGGCGCTGTCGGCTGGGTGCTGCGTTCCTGGGTTCCGCCGGCCACCCTGTGGATGACCGATGTGGCGATCAGCACCCAGATGCAGGACCGAACTCCCGGCAAGAGCCTGGAAGAAGTCAGCGCCGAGCAGATTCGTGGCGACGGTTTGTACGCCTACACCGCGATCAATGCCCCGCGGGGGCTGGACGAGCGGATTTATCACGTCTGGATGTTCAACGGTAAAGAGGTTGACCGCATCCCTCTGGATATCCACGGTGGACGCAAGGAAGGCTACCGTGCCTGGACCCACAAGCAGAACTTCCCCGGCAATTCCGCGGGCAAATGGCAGGTTCGGGTGCTCACCGAAGACGGCCAGTTGATCGGCGTGCTGCGCTTCAAGGTCATGGACAGCACACCTATCAAAGATAAGTAACGCGGTTCGTGCTATTAATCTGGTCTGCGCAATTGCCGAACAAGCAGGAGCTTATGACCAGTAGCACAACGCCCGGCAGTGCCCGACTGGATACCTCGCACATCCCAGCCCTGCTGCGGGTCACGGGGGACTGGACGCTCGCCCATTACGCCGATCTCAGTCACCTGAGCGAAAAGCTCCGCGGCCAATACGACAACAACACCCCCATCGACCTCAACGGCCTCGGTGCCCTGGATACGGCGGGTGCATCGCTGTTAGTGGAGTTGCTGGGCTCCGAGCGTCTGGGCAAATCCGCCGAACACCCTGATTGCACCCTTTCCTCCGCCGATCGCGCCTTGCTGCAGACGGTGTATTGCTCGCTGACTGATTTCTGCGTGCCGATAAAAGAGCCGGAAATCAGCGTCGGCATTCAACTGCTGACTCGCATTGGCCGTGCGGTCGATGCGGTCTGGCAGGACCTCCTGCAGCTGCTGGGCTTCGTCGGCCTGATCCTGCAAACCATCGCGCGCGGGCTGTTTTGTCCCAAGCGCTGGCGCCTCACGCCGATGGTCGCCCATATTGAGCAGACCGGCCTCGACGCCGCTCCCATCGTCGCCCTGCTGACCTTTCTGGTGGGCGCCGTGGTAGCGTTTCTCGGCGCGACCGTGCTGGCGAGTTTCGGCGCGAGTATTTTTACCGTGGATCTGGTGGCGTTCTCTTTTTTGCGGGAATTCGGTGTGTTGCTCACCGCAATCCTGATGGCCGGCCGCACCGCCAGCGCGTTCACCGCGCAAATCGGCTCGATGAAGGCCAACGAAGAAATCGACGCGATACGCACCCTCGGCCTCGACCCGATGGAGTTGCTGGTGGTGCCGCGGGTATTGGCGTTGCTGGTGGCGCTGCCGATGCTGACCTTCCTGGCGATGTTGTCGGGGATTGTCGGCGGTGGCGTGGTGTGTGCGCTGTCGCTGGATATTTCGCCGGCGATGTTCCTGTCACTGCTGCAATCGGACATTGGTATTCAGCACTTCCTGGTGGGAATCGTCAAAGCGCCGATTTTTGCGTTCCTGATTGCCGCCATCGGCTGTCTCGAAGGCTTCAAGGTCAGTGGCAGCGCCGAGTCCGTCGGCGCGCACACCACGTCGAGCGTGGTGCAGTCGATTTTCGTGGTGATCGTCCTCGATGCCGTGGCCGCATTGTTTTTCATGGAGATGGGCTGGTGAGTCGTTTACCCCGAGCGCCCTCCGAGGCGGTGATCGAAGTCCGTGGGTTGTGCAATCGTTTCGGCCGCCAGAGCGTGCACGAGAACCTCGACCTGGATTTGTACAAGGGCGAAATTTTGGCGGTGGTCGGCGGTTCCGGCAGCGGCAAGTCGGTGCTGTTGCGCAGCATCGTCGGCTTGCGTCAGCCCAGCGAAGGGCTGGTGAAGGTCTTCGGCAAGAACTTGCCGAGCCTGTCGGAGCACGAGCGCTCGCTGATCGAACGGCGCTTCGGTGTGTTGTTCCAGAAAGGCGCCCTGTTCTCTTCGCTGACGGTGACCGAGAACGTCGCCCTGCCCCTGATCGAACACGCCGGCCTGAGCCGTACCGACGCCGAGCACCTGGCGGCGGTGAAAATGGCATTGGCCGGATTGCCCTTGTCGGCGGCCGACAAGTACCCTGCTTCACTGTCTGGCGGCATGATCAAGCGCGCCGCCCTGGCCCGGGCGCTGGCGCTGGACCCGGACATTCTGTTTCTCGACGAGCCCACCGCTGGTCTCGACCCGATTGGCGCGGCGGCGTTCGATCAATTGATTCTGACCCTGCGCGACGCGTTGGGTTTGAGTGTGTTTCTGGTCACCCACGACCTCGACACGCTCTACACCATCACCGACCGGGTGGCGGTGCTGGCGCAAAAGAAAGTACTGGTGGCGGATGCCATCGACAAGGTTTCGGAAACCGACGACGCGTGGATTCACGAATACTTCCATGGCCCTCGCGGCCGCTAACCAGCTCAACGAGGTCTGACATGGAAACCCGAGCCCATCACGTGTTGATCGGCCTGTTCACCGTCATAGTGGTGGCAGGCGCCCTGCTCTTCGGTTTGTGGCTGGCCAAGTCCAGCGTCGACACCGAATTCAAGGATTACGAAATCGTCTTCAACGAGGCGGTCAGCGGTTTGTCCAAGGGCAGCGCCGTGCAGTACAGCGGGATCAAGGTCGGCGATGTAGTGACGCTGCGCCTGGACCCGAACGATCCGCGCCGGGTGTTGGCACGGATCCGCCTGGGCGGCGATACCCCGATCAAGGAAGACACCCAGGCCAAACTGGCGCTGACCGGGATCACTGGCACCTCGATCATTCAGCTTAGCGGTGGCACGCCACAAAGTCCGACGCTAAAGGGCAAGGACGGCAACTTGCCGACCATCGTGGCATCGCCCTCGCCCATCGCCCGTTTGATGAGTGACAGTAACGATTTGATGACGGGTGTGAACGTGTTGATGCAGAACGCCAATCAGATGTTTTCTTCGGAAAACGTCGAGCGCATCAGCAAAACCCTTGAGCATCTGGAGCAAACCACCAGCACCATCGCTGACCAGCGCGGCGACATTGGTCAGGCCATGCAGCAACTGGCGTCGATCGGTAAACAGGCCTCGGCCACACTCGAACAAACCGCAGGGCTGATGCGCAACGCCAATGGCCTGCTCAACGATCAGGGCAAGCAGATGTTTGGCAGTGCCGAGCAAGCCATGAAGTCCCTGGAACAGAGCAGCGCGACCCTCAACTCATTGCTCACCACTAATCAGGATTCCCTCAACAACGGCATGCAGGGCCTCAATGGCCTGGCGCCGGCGGTACGTGAGTTGCGCGATACCTTGAGCTCTTTGCGCACCATTTCCCAGCGACTTGAGGCCAACCCCAGCGGTTACCTGCTGGGCAGCGACAAGAACAAGGAGTTCACGCCATGAAGCTGATCCCGTTAGCCTTGGCTGCCGGTTTTGCACTGATCAGTGCCTGCTCGATTCTGCCCAAGTCCGAGCCATCCGATGTCTACCGGTTGCCCTCGGCCCAGAGCGGCGCACCGGCCAATCACAGCACGGTGCTGCACTGGTCGTTGCGGCTGGCCAAGCCGCAGACCAGCGAAGCCTTGAACAACCCGAAGATCGCCGTGATCCCTCAGGGTGACCTGATCAGCAGCTACAAGGCTTCCCGCTGGAGCGACCCGGCACCGGTGTTGCTGCGCAATCGTCTGCTCGATGGTTTCCAGCGTGATGGTCGGGTGCCGTTGCTCAGCACTGACGACAGCAATCTGCAGGCGGACCTGGAGCTGGGCGGCAACCTGCAGGCATTTCAAACCGAATACCAGGGCACGACAGCGAGCGTGGTCGTGCGGCTGGATGCATTGCTGGTGCGTGGGTATGACCAGCGCATCCTCGCCAGTCGGCGCTTTGAAGTGCGCCAGCCGTTGAGCGATGTGAAGGTGCCGGCGGTGGTCGCCGGGTTCGGCCAGGCCAGCGACCAGTTGACGGCGCAGGTGGTGGCCTGGACGGTGGAGCAGGGTCAGAAAGTCGTGCCGCCGCTGAGGCCCTGAAGCCACCGCTGAAAGGAGCGAGCTTGCCCGCTCCCACAGGGTTTTCGTTTAACCGAAGAACCAGTAGCAAACCCCGATGGCCCCCAGCACCCCGCCAAGCTCCGCCAGCAGCGCACAGCCCACCGCATGCCGTGCACGCTGGATGCCCACCGCGCCGAAATACACCGCCAAGACATAGAAAGTCGTTTCGGTACTGCCCTGGATCGTTGCCGCCACCAGCGCCGGGAAGCTGTCCACCCCCTCGGTCTTCATGGTTTCGATCAGCATTGCCCGGGCGGCACTGCCCGAAAAGGGTTTGACCAATGCGGTCGGCAAGGCATCGACAAAGCGCGTGTCCCAACCGGCCCACGCCACCAGGTGACGAATCCCGTCCAGACCGAAATCCAACGCTCCGGATGCTCGCAGCACACCCACGGCGCAGAGCATCGCCACCAGATACGGCAACAGGTTCTTGGCGACGTCGAAGCCTTCTTTGGCGCCTTCGACGAATGCCTCGTAGACCTTCACCTTGCGTAATGCGCCGATGATCATAAACAGCATGATCAAGCCGAACAGCGTCACGTTGCCGAGGACCGATGACAGGCTCGCCAGCGCGGTCGCCGAGAGCGTCGCCAGCAGTGCCATGAAGCCGCCAAGGGCGAGGGCGCCGGGAATCAGGTATGCCAGCACCACCGGGTCCCAGATGCGCAGGCGTTGCATGAACGCTACGGTCAGGAAGCCGACGATGGTCGAGCAACTGGTGGCAAGCAGGATCGGCAGGAACACCAGCGTCGGATCGGGTGCGCCTTGCTGGGCACGGTACATGAAGATCGTCACGGGCAGCAGGGTCAGGGAGGACGCGTTGAGCACCAGGAAGAGGATCTGCGCGTTGCTGGCGATCGTTGCACTGGGGTTGAGCTCTTGCAGCGCCTTCATGGCTTTGAGGCCGATCGGTGTGGCGGCGTTGTCCAGGCCCAGGCCGTTGGCGGCGAAGTTCAGGGTGATCAGGCCTATGGCGGGATGACCGGCCGGCACTTCCGGCATCAGGCGCAGGAACAGTGGCCCCAGCGCTTTCGCCAGCCACTCGACGATCCCGGCCTTCTCGGCGATCCGCAGAAAGCCCAGCCAGAGGGTGAGGGTGCCGAACAACAGGACCATGACCTCGACCGATAATTTGGCCATGGCGAAAATACTTTCCACCATCGCCGCAAAGATCCCGGCGTTACCGCCGATCAGCCATTGCGCCAGCGCCGATACGGCTGCCACGATGAAGAAGCCAAGCCACAGGCCATTAAGCATCAGTCAAATCCCCCGGAAGATGCGGCGAATGATAGCGGGGTAGGCAGAAACGACAAACCCCGGATTTCTCCGGGGTTTGTCTGGCACTGCTAGCGAGGACCCCATCTGGGAGCGGGCTTGCTCTCGAAGAGGCCATCATTCAACAACTCTGTTGACTGACACGCCGCATTCGCGAGCAAGCCCGCTCCCACAGGGGTTTGTGATCAGTTGCGGGAAATCTCGCCAACCGGCAGCTTTTCCTTGCTGCGCCAGTGCGGCAGGGAGTTCCAGTAGCGCTGGCCCTTGGCGTCGTCGTACATGCCTTCCCAGCGCGAGATGACCAGCACGGCGAGGGCGTTGCCGATCACGTTCAGCGCGGTACGGGCCATGTCCATGATGCGGTCGACACCGGCGATGAACGCCAGGCCTTCCAGCGGAATACCGACGCTGCCCAGAGTGGCCAGCAGGACCACGAAGGACACGCCCGGTACGCCGGCGATGCCTTTGGAGGTGACCATCAGGGTCAGCACCAGCAGCAATTGTTGGCTGATCGACAGGTCGATGCCGTACAGCTGGGCAATGAAGATCGCCGCGATGCTCTGGTACAGGGTCGAACCGTCGAGGTTGAACGAGTAGCCGGTCGGTACCACGAAGCTGCAAATGGCTTTCGGCGCGCCGTAGGCTTCCATCTTCTCGATCACGCGCGGCAGCACGGTTTCGGAACTGGCGGTGGAGTAGGCCAGGACCAGCTCATCCTTGAAGATGCGCATCAGCTTGATCACCGAGAAGCCGAACAGGCGAGCGATCAGGCCCAGCACCACGAAGGCGAAGAAGGCAACGGCGAAGTAAACCAGGACGACCAGCTTGGCCAGCGGCAACAGGGAGGCGAAGCCGAAGTTGGCCACGGTCACCGCGATCAGTGCGAACACGCCGATCGGGGCGTAGTTCATGATCATGTGGGTGACTTTGAACATGCTTTCCGACACGCCCTGGAACATCTTCACCAGCGGTTCGCGCAGGTCCGATTGCAGGCTCGACATACCGAGACCGAACAACACGGAGAAGAAGATGATCGGCAGCATCTCGCCGCGCATCATGGCCGCAAAGATGTTCGACGGGATCAGGTTGAGGATGGTTTCGATGAACGCGTGTTCATGCTGAACCTCGGCAGCAGTGGCCTGGTACTTGGAAATATCCACGGTACCCAGGGTGCTCATGTCGATGCCGCTGCCCGGATGGACCACGTTGGCCAGCACCAGACCGACCAGAATGGCGATAGTGGTGACGATCTCGAAGTAAATGATGGTCTTCAGACCGATACGCCCGAGTTTTTTCGCGTCCCCAACGCCAGCGATGCCGACGACCAGCGAGGAGATTACGATCGGGATCACGATCATCTTGATCAGACGGATAAAGATATCGCCTGCTGGTTGCAGGACATTGCTGATCCACCAGGCCTTTTCAGCGCTGAAGTGGTTGAGCAGTGCACCTATTGCTATCCCCAGAACCAGACCGATGAGGATCTGCCAGGCGAGGCTAAGCTTTGCCTTCTTCATATCTTTACCCTTACTTGCGTTTGACTCAGGCCGATGCATGAACTGCAACGCACGATGGCGAAGAAGTTTTGCATCGGCCCCCGTATAAGGTCCCCGCGAGCGAGCATTTACAGCTCTCTGGCAGCGAAAAAGGCGCAACTATTCCGATGCCGGGAAGCGCCGTCTAATGCCGTAAACGCCTACCCTATGCCGAATCGGCATGAGATTTTTCAACTGAAACCCACGTCCCAGCCGGTTCGAATACGACATTTCGGCAGGTATAAGTGCCGTGAACCGGCCATTTCAGCGTAGGTTGATGTTTTTCGAACCGGTGGGAATTTGGGAAAAACCCTACATTTGATTGCGAATTTTCTTCGCGAGAAAGTCGGGGCTTTCTCGATATACGGTCACGAAGAAACACCGCGAAATGGTTTGGCGGGGAATATGCAGCAAGAACAGATGAGCAGAATGCTCTAGATCAACGTTTTGCACGTTGAAGCTCTCCGCAAGTTCGTCGAGCCACCCTGGGCCGGCGAACTTGCGTAGCAGCCTTACCTGACCCGGCCCTTGCGCAGGTACTCCCTGTACCCGTAGGTCACTCCGACCCTGAAGCAGTCAGAACATCCCGACCCCTTGGTCATGCGTCTACCGTCCTCGGGTAGCGCAGTGGAAAGAGCGCGAGACCTCTTTCGTGTTTTGAACTCAATAGCTGTCCGGATCTTTTTTCAGTCGCTCCATCAACATCTTCTGCATGCCTTCGTCCGGGAGCCCTATGGGCGCTTCGACTTTGAACGAAATGCCCGTCTCAACCTCGACCGCGACGGCCAAAGAAGAAGGAAGCAATAAACATCACCAGGAATACGACAAAGAGAATCTTGGCGATACCCGTGGCGGTGCCGGCGATGCCACCGAAGCCCAGTACTGCAGCGATGATGGCAATGATCAGGAATGTGATTGCCCAGCTCAACATGGTGATTCTCCTTACGTTTCTATTTAAGGATGTTGCTTGTGGTGCCTTTCCCGGCGCGTTGAGCGCGCCAAGTTCGCTTTGTTTAAAACACCCAACGTTCCTGAGGGGGCGTCTCATCCACAGGCCCGGCCTGGTCGACGTCCATCATTCGCATCGAGGCGTTGTCAGCCGGGTTGCTGCTGACAGCGCGGAATTGGGTTTGGGGGGCATGCTGAATCGAAAGGTGCGCAGGCTCCGGTTGCTGGCTCTGCTCCCAGCGCATGAACTGTTGGCCGCCAATCAAGGTGATCAACAATGCCAGCAGGGCAAACAAACCTTGCTGGATATGCAGTGGCGAGAGACGCAATGGGGCGGCACTTTGGCGATTCATCCTGAAGTTCCTCCCATCTGGGTAGTGATCTTTGGCGGGCGCTGGTTCATTAAATGCCCTGATTACCCAGACCATTGCAGCCCGCATGCCAGCTTTCATAAAGAATAAAAACGATAAAAATCAAATGGTTGTGTTGCTTGTAAAAAACGTTTTTGACGCATCCTGCACGATGATCCTTTTGCGGTCGTGCGTAATGCACGATGAGTTCGCAGGCACTTTCAATATTTTTGAATTGCGGGGAGGGCGCAGATGTCAGAAAGGGACGCAGGCAATCGCTGAAAGAATGGTCTGTAAATTAAAAGCCGGATAAATCAGCGTATTAGCTGCGCTTTGAGCAGATAGATAGCCTGTTGTGGCTGGAATCGACCAGAATCAACCATGCAACTTGCCCGATTTCTCCGGGACTAACCAAGAACACTATTAAAGGAGCGTAGGAACATGGAATCAGCCACTGAGCATCAAGGCCGCATTCTGCTGGTGGACGACGAGTCCGCCATCCTTCGAACCTTTCGCTATTGCCTCGAAGACGAAGGCTACAGCGTGGCCACCGCGACCAGCGCTGCTCAGGCCGAAGCCTTGTTGCAGCGTCAGGTTTTCGATTTGTGTTTCCTCGATTTGCGCCTGGGTGAAGACAACGGTCTCGATGTGCTGGCCCAAATGCGGATTCAGGCGCCCTGGATGCGCGTGGTGATCGTCACCGCTCATTCGGCCGTGGACACTGCCGTGGATGCGATTCAGGCCGGTGCCGCCGACTATCTGGTCAAACCTTGCAGCCCCGATCAGTTGCGTCTGGCAACCGCCAAACAGCTGGAAGTGCGGCAACTCTCGGCACGCCTGGAAGCCCTCGAAGGTGAAGTGCGTAAACCCAAGGAGGGGCTGGATTCCCACAGCCCGGCGATGAAAGTGGTGCTTGAAACCGCGCTCCAGGTTGCCAGTACAGATGCCAACATTCTGATACTCGGAGAGTCCGGCACCGGTAAAGGTGAGCTGGCACAGGCCATTCATGGCTGGAGCAAACGCCAGAAGAAATCCTGCATCACCATCAACTGCCCGTCCCTGACAGCGGAATTAATGGACAGTGAACTCTTCGGCCACAGCCGTGGCGCGTTCACCGGTGCCAGCGAAAGCACCTTGGGTCGCGTCAATCAGGCTGATGGCGGAACGTTGTTTCTCGACGAGATCGGCGATTTTCCGTTGACTTTACAACCAAAGTTGCTGCGTTTCATCCAGGACAAGGAATACGAGCGGGTGGGCGATCCGGTGACCCGCCGGGCCGACGTGCGAATCCTCGCGGCCACCAACCTCAACCTCGAAGACATGGTTCGCGACGGCCGTTTTCGCGAGGATTTGCTCTATCGACTGAACGTCATCACCTTGCACCTGCCGCCGCTTCGCGAACGCAGGGAAGACATTCTGAACCTGGCTGACCGTTTCCTGGCGCGCTTCGTCAAGGAGTACTCGCGTCCGGCCCGGTGTTTCAGCGATGAGGCCCGCGAGGCGCTGCTCAGCTACCGCTGGCCCGGCAATATCCGCGAGCTGCGCAACGTGGTGGAGCGGGCGAGCATTATTTGTCCACAGGAGCGCGTCGAGATCAGCCACTTGGGCATGGCCGACGTTCCGACCAACAATACGCCACGCATTGGCGCCGCGTTGAGCCTGGATGAGCTGGAGAAAGCCCATATCGGTGCGGTCCTTGCCACCGCCGATACGCTGGATCAGGCGGCCAAGACCTTGGGTATCGACGCCTCGACCCTGTACCGCAAACGCAAGCAGTACAACCTGTGAGCCGCACCCGATGAAACTGGCGATGACGTTGCGCACCCGGCTGTTCCTGAGTATCTCAGCTTTGATCACGGTGGCACTGCTCGGGCTGTTGCTCGGGCTGGTCAGCGTGATGCAGATGGCCGGTACACAGGAGGCTCTGATCCGTGACAACTTCGTCAGGCTGGATCTGGGATTGAAGCTGCGCCAGACCCTGGGTGATCAACTGATCATCATGCTCGGCGAGAAACCTGATCCCGCAGCGTTCGAGGCATCCAGACAGCATTACCTCGAGCTGCTCGATGAGGGCATTGCTCACGAATCGTCCGGCGAGGGTGACCAGTATGGGTTCCAAAGGGCCAAGGCTGATTACGAGAGTTTTCTGCAGGCCTACGATCCTTCCCGCGACATGGCACAGGTGCTAACCGGAGGCGGGGATCTCACGGAAAAATTCAACACGCTACGCAACGGTTTGATCACCGAACAGAAGCGCGCGCTGGATAACATCAGTGAAACCGAAAGTCAGGCTCGGGACCGGGCGTTGCTGATTGCCGGCTTGCTCGGGTTGGTCGGGGTGGGGGTGCTGTTCATCGGGTTCATTACCGCCCATGCGATCGCCCAGCGTTTCGGGGCTCCGATCGAGGCCTTGGCGGCGGCCGCCGACAACATCGGCCAGGGTAATTTCGAAGTGACCCTGCCGATTTCCTCGGCAGTGGAAATGAACCAGCTGACCCGCCGTTTTGGAGTCATGGCAGAGGCCCTGCGGCAGCACCAAGCCACTAATATCGACGAACTGCTCGCCGGACAGCAGCGTTTGCAAGCGGTGCTCGACAGCATCGACGACGGTTTGCTGATCATTGATCGTCAAGGTCATCTCGAGCACCTCAACCCGGTGGCTCAGCGCCAGTTAGGTTGGGACGGCGAGCGTCTCGGCCAAGGGCTGGGCACGGCACTCGAGCGTCCCGAACTGGATGAACAGCTGCAATTGGTGCTGCGCGGCGGCACCCTGGAGCGAGTGCCGGACGACCTGAGCATCGAGGTCGATGGGGAGTCGCGATTGCTGACGTATAGCCTGACCCCGGTCATCCACACCCAAGGTCATATTCTCGGCGCCGTGATGGTGTTGCATGACGTAACCGAACAGCGCGCCTTCGAGCGGGTGCGCAGCGAGTTCGTCTTGCGTGCTTCCCATGAGTTGCGCACGCCTGTCACCGGGATGCACATGGCATTCGGTCTATTCCGCGAGCGGACGCATTTTGCCGAGGACTCCCGTGAAGCCGACTTGCTGAACACCGTGAATGAAGAAATGCAGCGCTTGATGCAGTTGATCAACGACCTGCTGAATTTCTCACGCTATCAGAACGGCCTGCAAAAACTCACCCTGGCGCCATGCTCCATCGAGGATTTGCTGGAGCAGGCCCAGGCGCGCTTTACCGGTCTGGCACAGGAAAAGGGCATTGAGCTGTTGGTGGAAGTACAGGGGGAGTTGCCGCGGCTGCAAGCCGATCAGGCGCAACTGGAGCGGGTGCTCGACAACCTGATCGACAACGCCTTGCGCCATACCTCCCGCGATGGCCTGATACGGTTGCAGGCTCGACGCCATGGAGAGCGGGTGATTATCAGTGTCGAAGACAACGGCGAAGGCATTGCCTACAGCCAGCAGGGGAGGATATTCGAGCCTTTTGTTCAAGTCGGCCGCAAGAAGGGCGGCGCCGGGCTCGGTCTGGCGCTGTGCAAGGAGATCGTGCAGTTGCACGGTGGGCGGATGGGCGTGTATTCACGGCCAGGGCAGGGTTCGCAGTTCTACATGGCGCTGGCGGTATAAGCCTGAACCCTCTCAGTCTTCGTCATCCAGACGCCGCGTTGCTTGTCGGCGGCCACGGGTAATCAATTCGATGAATTGCACAGCGCTCAATGGGTGCGCGAACAGCCAGCCCTGACCGAACTTCACCCCCTCGCTGCTCAGAAACTCTGCCTGGGCTTCATATTCGATGCCTTCGGCAATCACCTTGAGTTGCAGGGCCTGGGCCATGCGAATGATGTGCGGTGCCACGCCGCTGCTGGCGGCGTCATGACCCAGCGCGTCGATAAATGCCTTGTCGATTTTCAGGCAGTCCACGGGCAGTGTTTGCAGGTAGGCGAGGCTGCAATAGCCAGTGCCGAAGTCATCGATCAGCACCTGATGCCCGACATCGCGCAAGGCCTGCAGGTTTTCTCTGGCCACCACGACATCAACCAATCCGCGCTCGGTCACCTCAAAGGCAATCTGTTTGGCGGCTACACGGTGCAAGGCCAGCAGGCGCGCCATCACCTGACCGATACGCGGCACCATGACGTCGCAGGCCGCCAGGTTGACCGAGATATACAACTGCGGATTGGCGCGCAACAGTTGTCCGAGCTGTTCCAGCAGGCGCTGTAATACGAAATCAGTCATCTGGCGGATCTGGCCGGTGTTTTCCGCCATGGGAATGAACAGCTCGGGGCTGGTCAAGGTGCCGTCCGGCCTTCGCCAGCGCAGCAAGGCTTCGGCTCCGACACAGTTGCGACTGTCGAGGTCGAAGATCGGCTGATACAACACCTGCAATTCGCCTCGTTGTATCGCGCCGTGCAGTTCAGCATCCAGTGATTGACGCTGGCGCACCAGCAGAAACACCAGAATGCCTACGCAGGCACTGAGTGCGAGGCTGGCCGGAAGCAGCCACCACCAAACGGCCGGCACATGCATCCCGGTACGCGGGGTGATCAGCACCAGTTGGTATTCGGGAGCGTTGGTCGGCATTCGGTAAATCAGGCGGGTAGGGGTGACTTGCAGTGCATCTTGGCTTTTCGGGGGCCAGGGTTGCGTCGGGGGCCACTCCTGCGCGACACCGAGCACGGGAATCGCGCGGGTGTCGTGGTCGAGCACTACCAGCAGGCTGCTCCCCGGAGACAGATCAACCATGTCGGTCAAATGCCCGCGGGACGTAGCCACCCGGAAATTGCCACGCCCCAGCATCAGTGCGGCGCGGTTCTCATCGGGTTCGGTGGTGGTGTTCAACCAATAGCTGTAGGTGGGGCCCTCGATGTCCGGTGGCCGGATCACCGACAGCCCTTCCTGACGGGGGCGGTTGGAGCAGATTCCTGAAGCATCCATGTAAGCGGCTTCGTAAACGAAGCGGTAATTGAAGCTGACCTGCTGCAATGTGGCGATCATTTCATCATCGCAGCCCCGCAGTGGTTGAGCTTCAAGGTCGTCGAGGCTTTCGCGCAGTTGCCCGAACAGCTGCTCCAGACGGACCAGAAAGCGCTCCCCCTGGGCGTTCATCTCCTGGCTTTCGTTGTCTTCGACCTGATGCATCGCAATGAACAGACTGCCGGTCATCAGCAGCGTCGCACTCAAGGCAGCCGCCAGCGTCGCCAGAAACCAAGGGCGATAGAACCAGCTACGCAGCCTCTCTCGAGCAGCCGTCATCATGGAATATCCGAAGAATTACCAATGAGTTATAGCTGCTGATTGGGGAAAAGCCCTGACCGTCGGGCGGGCGTCATTATTTTGTCTGGTTCAACACCTGGAGAAGCGCCGCGGTTTGCGCGTCCGGCGTGCCGTCGAAACGGGACGGGCGAAAATGCAACTGAAAAGCCGCCAGCACATTGCGTGTCGCTTCATCCAGTTCGCCGGTTTGTGGCGTGGCGTAGCCCAGACGGGCTAGTTGCGCCTGAAACCAGCTGATGCTTGGCAGTTGCGCGGCGTACTGCGCTTGCTGACGCGCCACGACCTGTTCGTTTGGCCAGATCCCCAGGCCTTCGGCCGCCAGGCGTTTCCAGGGGAACAGCGGGCCAGGGTCGAGCTTGCGCATGGGGGCGATGTCGCTATGGCCGATGATATGGCGAGGGCTGATGCCCTGGCGCTTGCTGATGTCCTTGAGCAGAAAGATCATCGACTGAACCTGGGCTTCGCTGTAGGGATACCAGAGGCGCCCGGTCGGGGTGTCCTGGAAGCCTGGATTGACGATTTCGATGCCAATGGAACTGGAATTCAGCCAGGTCCGGCCTTGCCATTGGCTTTCGCCAGCGTGCCAGGCCCGAAGATTTTCATCCATCAGCTTATAGATGGTGGCGTGCTTGTCGTCGCCGATCAGGTAATGGCTGCTGACCTCGCCATGGGTCAGCAATTGCAGCGAGTCCTCCAGGGATGCGGAGGTGTAATGCATCACCACGAACTGAATACGGCTGTCGTGATTAGCTGAAGGGTGGCTGGTGTCAATCCGGGGACCGCTGGCGCAACCGGCTAATACAAGCAGCGAAGCAATAAGAGCAAGAAATTTCATGGTGGAGGCAATACACGCGAGACAATAATGCAACAGTGTAACGTATTGCCTTGCGCGCCGACCGCAAAAGCGCGCCTTTAAACAAAATGGAACAATTAACTGTCAGCCCAGTTCTATCCGGTTGCGGCCGGTATTTTTCGCGCGATATAGCGCCTGATCGGCTCTTTTAAGCACCAGGTCGCTATGCTCGCCCGGTCTGAAGGCGGTCAGTCCCATGGAAATGGTGATAGTGACTCGCTCGCCCTTGAAGTGGAACGGGCAAGCTTCGATCGATGCGCGCAAGGTTTCCAGCAGTTTCGCGCCGGCCATCGGCGCCGTGGCAGGCATCAACAGCACAAACTCCTCACCGCCAAACCTGGCTATGAAGTCCGTCCCGCGCAGACGCTTGCGCAGCACACTGGCGATGATTTTCAGCACCTTGTCGCCTGCCAGATGGCCGTAGTTGTCGTTGATGCGTTTGAAATGGTCGAGGTCGAGCATCGCCAGCAACAGGGTATTACCGTGTTGTTGCCATTGACTGATTTCGTGGTCCAGCCGTTCGCTCCAGGCCGCTCGATTCGGCAGGCCGGTCAACGGATCGATCAAAGCCTTCTGGCGCTGTTCTTCGAGGTGCTCGCGGTAGCCCAGCGCTTCCTGCTCCATGTGGGCCACCCTTTCAGCCAGGCTTTGCAGGCGGGCCGCGACTTCCTGCTCGCGCTCGTCGCGTTGCTTCTGGTGCTGGTCCATGGTGCCGAGCAGGCCTTCGAGATGGTCTTCCAGCATGTGCTTGAGATCATCGAGGTCCGCCGCTTCATGCATGCTGCTTTGCAGGCCGTCGACTTGCTCGCGAATCTGCGTGTCCATCTCCCGCGCGGCAGAACGGTTGTCGGCGTGGCCTTCGCTGGCCGCTTGCAGGTTGCTTTGAAATGACTCGAGGCGCTCGTTGAGTCGCTGCAGATACGCTTCGAATTCGTGCTGACCGCTGTCGGTAATGGCCAGCATCAATGTTGCCAGATCGTCGAGGATTGGCAGCAGCTCATACCAGTTCAAACCATTTTGAAGACGATTGCGCATCGCTTCGGCTTGCGGTCGATGGCGCTCGGGCAGCGTCAGGTCGTCGAGAAGGCCCAGCAGAGTGTCTTCGATGTGCTTGGCCACAGAGCTGTAGGACGGTTCCGGCGAGTCCGGCAGGGCATACAGAATGTCGTGTTCTGGCGTTTGCGGATCGCCGGTCTCCGGGATCAGTTCATCCGGGTTGATTGCCGGCGGAGCCTGGGTGGCGGGTACGGCGATCGATGGAACTGGCTCTTGCGGCTGTTCGATGTTCGGCTGGAATTGTGGCTCTGGGGGCTGGCTGCTCGTGGCCTCCGGCTCCAGGACGGGTGGGGCGAACGCCACCATTTCAGCTGTGGGGGCTGCTGCAGGTGCCGGTGCTTCCACGGGCTCAGGGGGCGCAGTGGCGGGCAGGGCAGCTTCTACGGTTGGCATCACCCCTTGCGATTTGTCGGCGGCTGGCGCGAGATTGACTGTCGCGTGTGGGCGCTCGGCCAGCAGTGCGGCAATCGGTTCGACAGATTGCGGGGCAGGCATTGGCAATTCGGCGGTGGCGATCTGTGGCGCGGCGTCGTCCTCCCGGCTGCCGAACAGGCGCTGTAGCAACCCCGGGCGACCTGGTTCTACAGGGTTCTCCAGCAGGCTCAAGGCTTTGCCTTGCAAGCCGCTCAGTTCGCTGAGCAGCAACGGGATTTCGCGAGCCTGGCCGACACGTCCGTCCAGCTGCTTGGCGAAACTCTTCAGTGGCCGGCTCACTTCCCGTGGCAGCGGCAATGCCTGCAACTGGGAGACCAGAGCCGTCAGTGCGGCGCTGACTTGATCAACCCGGGTTTCCCGGCGCTGCTCGGAGTCGAGCACGGCTTTTTCCAGGCGCGGCAGCAAGGCTGCCAGGCCGGCGTCCATGTCGTCTGTGCGTACGACTTCGCGCATTTCCTTCATGCATTGGTCAACGGCGCGATCGGTGCCTTCGGCAGCCAGGGTGCTGCGCACCAGCCCGCGACGCAGCAGGTCGAGCCGGGCGTCCCATCGACGTTCGAGCTTTTCCTGTTGTTCGATGCTTTTGAGGTATTTCTCTTTCCAGCGCTGTGCTTCGTCGCTCATTCAGGCAGGACTCAACGCGGGGAATGCATCGGCCGTGAGCGAGCCCGGCAGACGAATTTCTACCGCGACCGGCAGGTGATCGGAAATGGGTTGTGCCAGCACCTCGACCTTTTCAAGCGTCAGGGTGGGGCTGAGCAGAATGTGGTCCAGGCAGCGCTGTGGGCGCCAGCTGGGAAAGGTCGCTTCCATCTGCGGCGCGAGCAGGCCTAAATCGCGCAGCGGGGAATGTTGCAGCAAGTCACCGGCATGGGTATTCATATCGCCCATCAGCACCTGGTGCTTATAACCGCCGATCAACTCGCGGATGTAAGCCAGTTGCATGCTACGGGCGCGAGCGCCCAGCGCCAGGTGCATCATCACCACCACGAGCGCCTCCGGACCTTCGCCGAAGCGCACCAGAATGGCCCCGCGACCCTTGGGCCCCGGCAGCGGATGATCCTCGATCGCCCACGGGCGCAGGCGACTGAGCACGCCATTGCTGTGCTGGCCGAGATGACCGAGATTGCGATTGAGTTGTTGATACCAATAAGGGAAGGCGCCGAGCTGCGCCAGGTGTTCGACCTGATTGACGTAGCCCGATCGCAGGCTGCCGCCATCGGCTTCCTGCAAGGCGACCAGATCGAAGTCGCCCAGCAGATTGCCGATTTTTTGCAGGTTGTCGGCACGCCCGGTGTGCGGCAACAGATGCTGCCAGCCGCGGGTCAGATAGTGCCGATAACGCTCGGTACTGATGCCGACCTGGATATTGAAACTGAGCAAACGCAGACGGCTGTCCACGGGCAACCCCGTCGATTCCAGGTGATGCTCGTTGACCCGCGGGTCGTGCAGGCCAACGATGCGTTCAGTTCCCCAGCGGCGCATGGCAGTTGCCGCGCTTAGTTGGCGACGGCCTTGGTTGCCGCACGCTCTTTGGCGACCAGTTGGTCGGCCAGTTTCAGCGCTTGTTCGGCACCGCCGGCAGAACCGATGTCAAAGCGATACTTGCCATTGACGATCATGGTAGGCACGCCGGTGATTTCATATTTCTTTGCAAGCTCTTTGGCTTTGTTGATCTGGCCCTTGATGGCAAAGGAGTCGAAGGTGGCCAGGAATTTATCCTTGTCTACACCTTGGGTCGCCAGGAAGTCCGCCATGTCTTCCTTGTCAGTCAGCTTTTTGTGTTCTTTCTGGATCGCGTTGAACACCGCAGCGTGAACCTTGCTCTCGACACCCATGGCTTCAAGCGTCAAGAACATCTGGCCGTGTGCATCCCAAGGGCCGCCAAACATGGCCGGAATGCGCACGAAATTTACGTCGGAAGGGAGCTTTTCAACCCAAGGGTTGATGACGGGTTCAAAGGCATAGCAGTGCGGGCAGCCGTACCAGAACAACTCCACGACTTCGATCTTGCCAGGTTCGGCAACCGGGACCGGATTGCTCAGTTCGACGTAGGGCGCTTCAGGTTTTTCGGCGGCTTGGGCAGTCATGCCGAACAGGCTGGCAGCGACGAGTGCGGCGCTGATGATCAGATTACGCATGCTTTACTCCTGGACAATTGGGTCGCCTCGCACGACCTGTTTTCAGACAGATTCCGGCGGGCTTGAGTTCTGTAGTGTAACGGCAGCGGCCACAAAAAAGGGCAGCCAAAGCTACCCTTTTTATGTTTGCATCGACGGATTAATCGAGAGTTAACGTTGCAAGAGATGTACATCACTCACAACGCTCGATCACAGGCCTTAGTGCAAGCCTTGAATATAGCTGGAGACGGCGGCGATATCTTCGTCGCTCAGCTTTTTGGCGATGCTTTGCATTGGTTTGGTGTCGCCGTCGTTGGTCCGGCCACCTTCTTCTTTTCTGAATTCGGTCAGTTGCTTGCCGACGTACTGAGCATGCTGGCCGCCCAGGTGCGGGAAGCCGGCAGCTGCGTTGCCTGCGCCATTGGGCGAGTGGCAGCCGGTGCAGGCTGGCAGCCCTTTGGCCAGGTCGCCGCCACGGAACAGTGCTTCACCGCGTGCCACGATTTTTGGGTCGGCGGCACCGACACTGCCTTTCTGGTTGGCGAAGTAGGCGGAGATATCGGCCAGGTCCTGATCGCTGAGGTTGGTCAGCAGGCCGGTCATTTCCAGTACCGTGCGTTTGCCGGACTTGATGTCGTGCAGCTGCTTGTTCAGATAACGCTCGCCCTGGCCTGCCAGTTTCGGAAAGTTAGGCGCCATGCTATTGCCATCCGGGCCATGACAGGCGCCACATACTGCGGCTTTCGCCTGACCAGCAGTCGCATCACCTGCAGCATGGGCTATACCGGAGATCCCCACGGTCAACAGCAGACTCACGATCAATTTGTTCATCAGCTAATCCAACTACGGCTAAGGGTTAAAGAGTTATGGACCGGGTTTACTCGCTCATCCACTGGATGATGGCTCGGTAATCCTCGGCACTGCAGTCCATGCACAAACCACGCGGCGGCATCGCCTTGAAACCCTGGGTCACGTGTTGCACCAGCGTCTCCATACCTTTCGCCAACCTCGGCGTCCAAGCTTCCTGATCGCCCTTGCGGGGCGCCATGGGTAGTTGGCCGGAATGACAGGCACCACAAACACGGTTGTACACAGCTTCCGGATCCTGTGTAGCCTGAGCGCTGTAAAGCGGCATCAAGACACCGGCAGCTAGCAGCCATTTCGTCATAAAACGACCTTTTCAGGGTTGAGAGCGTGCTGCGTTCTAATGCGCAATCAAGGTCAATCGCTCTCGTGAACTTCATCCTACGCTGGGACAAAGCGCACACAAAATCTGCGGCATTATATACTGGCGTCACTGAAACGGAAACGACACTGCTTGCCGCGTCCATTCCCGGCGCCGCCCACATCGGAAATCCCATGCAACTCAAGAATCCCATCCTCGGCCTGTGCCAACAGTCCACCTTTATGCTCAGCGCCGCCAAAGTCGACCAATGTCCCGACGACGAAGGCTTTGAAGTGGCCTTCGCCGGGCGTTCCAATGCCGGCAAGTCCAGCGCGTTGAATACTCTGACCCACGCCAGCCTGGCGCGAACCTCGAAAACACCGGGTCGCACGCAGCTGTTGAACTTCTTCAAGCTAGACGATGAACGCCGTCTGGTCGACCTGCCGGGGTACGGTTATGCAAAAGTACCGATCCCGTTGAAGATGCACTGGCAGCGTCACCTGGAAGCCTATCTGGGTGGCCGTGAGAGTTTGAAAGGTTTGATTCTGATGATGGACATCCGTCATCCAATGACCGACTTCGACCTGTTGATGCTCGATTGGGCCGTCGCCAGCGGCATGCCGATGCATATTCTGCTGACCAAGGCCGACAAACTGACCTACGGCGCGGCAAAAAACACGCTGCTCAAGGTTCAATCGGAAATCCGCAAGGGTTGGGGCGATACGATCACTATCCAGCTGTTTTCGGCCCCCAAACGCATGGGGCTGGAAGAAGCCTACACCGTACTGGCGGACTGGATGGAGTTGGCGGACAAGGGTGCCGAGGCTGCCGAGTAAGGCTCTCGAGACCAATCGGCAGGCAAAAAAAACCCCGGACTTCGTATGGGGAGGGAGAAGTTCCGGGGTTCAAGTTCCGGACCGCTAGGGCGGGGTCCAGATATCTGCCAACACTTAACACAACATAGGAGCATCGAAGGGCTTCACCAGCCATTCAGTATCTCTGAGTGGCGGTTCGCGGATTTAGTTCAGACTATTTTCAAAATCCTTTGGAAATAATCACTGTCGTTTTTCGCTCTATAGCCCTTCGTCATGTGCTGCGGCGCCAGGCCGCAGTACATACGTCTTTTCAGGCGGCTCAGTGCGCCTCATCCCAGTTGTTGCCTACGCCGACCTCGACCAGAAGCGGTACGTCCAGTTGTGCGGCGTTGCTCATGTGCACGCGAATCTCCTCGCGTACCAGGTCGACCAGGTCCTCACGCACCTCGAGCACCAATTCATCATGTACCTGCAGGATGACTTTGGCGTCGAGGCCTGACGATGCCAGCCAGTTGTCCACCGCCACCATGGCTTTCTTGATGATGTCCGCCGCGGTGCCTTGCATCGGGGCGTTGATCGCCGTGCGCTCGGCAGCTTTGCGCAGGGCCTGGTTTTTCGCGTTGATTTCCGGCAAGTACAGGCGACGACCAAAGATGGTTTCGACGAAGCCTTGCTCGGCGGCCTGGGCGCGCGTGCGTTCCATGTACTGCAGCACGCCGGGATAACGAGCGAAATAACGGTCGATGTAGGCCTGGGACTGTTTGCGGTCAACGCCAATCTGCTTGGCCAGACCAAACGCGCTCATGCCGTAGATCAAGCCGAAGTTGATGGCTTTTGCACTTCGACGCTGATCGTTGGTGACCGCATCCAGCTCGACGCCGAACACTTCTGCTGCCGTGGCCCGGTGGACATCGAGGTTGTTGCGGAAGGCATGCAGCAAGCCTTCGTCCTTGGCCAGGTGCGCCATGATCCGCAGTTCGATTTGCGAGTAATCCGCGGCCAGCAGTTTGTAGCCTTTCGGCGCGACGAACGCCTGACGAATCCGGCGACCTTCGGCGGTGCGAATCGGAATGTTCTGCAGATTCGGGTCGATGGACGACAAGCGCCCGGTGGCTGCGACTGCCTGCTGGTAAGACGTATGAATGCGCCCGGTGCGAGCGTTGATCTGCTCTGGCAAACGGTCGGTGTAGGTGCTTTTGAGCTTGCTCAGCGAGCGGTATTGCATCAGCACCTTGGGCAGCGGGTAGTCCTGCTCGGCCAACTCGGCCAACACGGCTTCGGCAGTCGAAGCCTGACCCTTGGCGGTTTTGCTGAGTACGGGCAAACCGAGCTTTTCGTAGAGGATCACGCCCAGTTGCTTCGGCGAGCCGAGGTTGAATTCTTCCCCGGCAATGGCAAAGGCCTCACGCTCGAGGGCGACCAGTTTCTCGCCCAGTTCGACGCTCTGGATACCCAGCAGGTTGGCGTCCACGAGCGCGCCCTGTCGCTCGATACGGGCCAGAACCGGCATCAGTGGCATTTCAATCTCGTTGAGCACTTTGACCAGGCTTGGCGTCGCGGCCAGTTTTTCCTGCAACGCCAGATGCAGGCGGAAGGTGACATCGGCATCTTCAGCGGCATAGGGACCCGCCAGCTCAAGTGAAATCTGGTCGAAGGTCAGCTGTTTGACGCCTTTGCCCGCAATCTCCTGGATGTCGGTCTTGCTTTGGCCCAGATACTTGAGCGCCAGGCTGTCCATGTCGTGGCGGGTGGCCGTCGAATCCAGTACGTAAGACTCGAGCATCGTGTCGTAGGCAATTCCCTGAACGGTAATCCCGTTGCTCTGATCACCACCGATGGCGCAATTGGCGAGGATATTGGTGTCGAACTTCGCATGCTGGCCGACTTTCAGTTTATTCGGGTTTTCCAGCAGCGGTTTCAGCGCCAGCAGCACGGTGTCGCGATCCAGCTGCTCCGGCACGCCCATGTAGGAGTGGGTCAGCGGAATGTAGGCTGCTTCGTTGATCGCGACGGAAAACGACAGGCCTACCAGTTGCGCGTGTTGGGGGTCGTTGCCGTTGGTTTCGGTGACCAAGGCGATCAGCGGCGCCTTTTCGAGCTTGTCCAGCCAGGCCTCGAAGCGCTTCTGGTCGAGGATGGTTTCGTATTTCGCTTCGGCGGCACCCGGCTGCTCTTGGACAACCTCGACGATGTCCTGGCCCGAGCGCTTGGCATCGCGCTGGTTCTCTTCGAACCAGCTTTTGAATTCCAGCAGGGAATACAGCTCGGCAAGTTTGTCGTGATCCGGTGGTCCCATATGCAGGTCGTCGAGGCCGAAGTCCAGCGGTACGTCGATCTTGATGGTTGCCAATCGATAAGAAAGAAAGGCCATTTCCTTATGCTCTTCGAGCTTGGCCGGCAAGGTTTTGGCGCCGCGGATCGGCAGGGTCGGGACGATATCGAGCTTTGCATAGAGCTCGGTCAGGCCGCCGTTCACACCGACCAGCAGGCCGGACGCAGTTTTCGGGCCGATACCCGGAACGCCTGGAATGTTGTCGGACGAATCGCCCATCAGGGCCAGATAATCGATGATCTGCTCGGGAGCGACGCCGAATTTCTCCTTCACGCCTTCCACGTCCAGCGTGCTACCAGTCATCGTATTGACCAAGGTAATGTGCCCGTCGACCAACTGCGCCATGTCCTTGTCGCCGGTGGAGATAATCACCGGCCGATCGGCGGCTGCACTGCTGCGGGCCAGGGTGCCGATCACGTCGTCAGCTTCGACGTTGTCCACGCACAGCAATGGAAAGCCCAAGGCCTTGACGCTGGCGTGCAGCGGCTCGATCTGGACGCGCATGTCGTCAGGCATGCTGGGACGGTTGGCCTTGTATTCGGCGAACATCTCGTCGCGGAATGTCCCGCCCTTGGCGTCGAACACCACGGCGAACGGGCTCTCCGGGTACTGCTTGCGCAGACTCTTGAGCATGTTCAACACGCCTTTGACCGCTCCGGTCGGCAGGCCTTTGGACGTGGTCAGCGGTGGCAGCGCATGAAAAGCGCGGTACAGGTAAGAAGAACCGTCCACCAGGACGAGGGGTGCTTGGCTCATGAGCAGGATCAACCTTTTCGGCGGGTCCGGCGCTAGAATAGCGGGACCGTTGACGACAAAGGGACAAGGTTATCATGCGCACACTAAATCGCTTGTTGCTGGCTGGCTTCTTTGCAATCACTCCATTGGCTGTCATGGCGGCGGATGACAAGCCCTCGGCGGACCCGGAAGTAACGATCCGCACGGAAGGCGATAAAACCATTCAGGAGTATCGCCAGAACGGCTTTGTGTATGCGATCAAGGTCACCCCGAAGGTCGGAAAACCGTACTTTCTGATACGTGCGGACGGAACAGATGCAAACTATATCCGCTCGGATCAGCCGGATATGCTGATTCCCTCGTGGAAAATCTTTGAGTGGAAGTAGTTTCTTAATTTCAATCGGCGCTGGCTCAACCGCAGCGCCCGTACTGGCAGTTTTAACCATGTCTGTGTTCACCCCCCTGGCTCGGCCCGAGCTGGAAACCTTTCTCGCCCCTTACGGGCTCGGCCGCCTGCTTGATTTCCAGGGGATCGCCGCCGGTAGCGAAAACACCAATTTCTTTATCAGCCTGGAGCAGGGCGAGTTTGTTCTGACCCTGGTTGAGCGCGGGCCAGTGCAGGAGATGCCGTTCTTCATCGAACTGCTCGACGTCCTGCACGACGCCGACCTGCCGGTGCCTTATGCCCTGCGCACCACCGACGGCGTCGCTTTGCGCGAACTGGCCGGTAAACCCGCGCTGTTGCAGCCACGTCTGGCGGGCAAGCACATCAAGGACGCCAACGCGCAGCATTGCGCTCAGGTCGGCGAGCTGCTGGCCCATCTGCACCTGGCGACCCAGGCCAACATGATCAAGCGCAAAACCGATCGCGGCCTGGACTGGATGCTGGAAGAGGGCACGCAGTTTCTTTCGCACTTGAACGCCGAGCAAAGCGATTTGCTGCAACGGGCCCTGGAAGAAATCACCCAGCAAAAGACGAAAATTCTGGCGCTGCCGCGGGCCAACATCCATGCGGATCTGTTCCGCGACAACGCGATGTTCGAAGGCACGCACCTGACCGGGTTGATCGACTTCTACAATGCCTGTTCAGGGCCGATGCTTTATGACGTGGCAATTGCGTTGAACGATTGGTGTTCGGACGAGCAAGGGCAGATCGATGGCGTACGGGCGCGGGCGTTGCTGGGCGCTTATGCCGCGCTGCGGCCGTTCACCGCTGCCGAAGCTGAGCTGTGGCCGACCATGTTGCGTGTGGCGTGCGTGCGGTTCTGGTTGTCGCGGTTGATTGCGGCGGAGTCTTTCGCCGGGCAGGACGTGTTGATTCACGATCCGATGGAGTTTCAGCTGCGCTTGGCACAGCGGCAAAAGGTCGACACGCCGTTGCCTTTCGCCCTCTAAAAGCTTCGCGGGCAAGCCTCGCTCCTACAGGATGTGCGCGATCCCTGTAGGAGCGAGGCTTGCCCGCGAACGATTCACCACCAAACTTCCCGCTTACAACGACTCCAGGCACCCGGCCAAATCATTCCCCAACTTTTCCAGCACCTGCTCATACCCTTGGGCAGTCGCTGGTGTGTATCCGCCCAATGCATCCAGCTCCGCCAGTGTTACCGGCAGCCCGGCCACCAGGGTTTCTGCCAGGCGCGGGCGCAGCGGCGGTTCGCTGAACACGCAAGTTTTGCCGACTTCCTGCAACCGCGTGCGCATCGCCGCGACGTGCTGGGCACCGGGTTGCACTTCGGCTGCGACACTGAACACGCCGGCATGCTTGAGGCCGTAGGCGTCTTCGAAGTAGTCAAAGGCTTCGTGGAACACAAAGTAAGGTTTGTTCGCGATGCCTGCCAGGCGAGCCTTCAGGCGCAGGTCCAAGGCATCCAGGCGCTCATCGAAGGCTTTGAGGTTGCTCTGATAGCGCGCTGCGTTAGCCGGATCGGCTGCGATCAGATCGGCAGCCATTTTGCTGGCGATCACTCGGGCGTTGATCGGCGACAACCACAAGTGCGCATCCAGGCTGCCGGGGCGATGATCGTGGTCATGCTCATCGGCTTCTTCAGCGTGGGAGTGGCTATCTTCGGCGAAATGTCGCAGTTTCAGGCCCGGCAAATCCTGTACCGCGACGCTGGGCAGCGTACGACCTTTCAGTACGCGAGGCAGGAAACCTTCCATGTCCGGACCGATCCAGTAAACCAGGTCCACCGACTGCACCTTCCGTACGTCGGATGGGCGCAAGGCGTAGTTATGCGGGGAGGCTCCGGGGGGCAGCAGCACTTCCGGAATCGCCACGCCGTCCTGCACCGCAGCGGCGATCAGCTGTAGCGGCTTGATGCTGGTAAGCACTTTGACTTCAGCCTGGGCTGAACCGATCAGCAGAAAACTTGCGACAAATGCGACAAAGATAGAAAAAAGTCGGGACACGATGACCACTCGAAGAGGCGAGAACGGGTAACATAATAACGTCTCTCACAACACTCGTCGCCGCTCATGCCTAAAACACCGATTGCCAGCCGTCCCCACGACCACTCTCATTGCGTCCATAGCGCATTGTCTGAGGCCGATGCCTTGTGCGCGCGTCAGGGGTTGCGCCTGACTGCCTTGCGCCGGCGGGTGCTGGAACTGGTGTGGCAAAGCCATAAGCCGCTGGGTGCCTACGACATTCTGGCAGTGCTCAGCGAGCAGGACGGCCGCCGTGCTGCGCCACCGACCGTGTACCGTGCGCTGGATTTTCTGTTGGAAAACGGCCTGGTGCATCGCATCTCCTCGCTGAACGCCTTCGTCGGCTGCAATCACCCGGAACATGCTCACCAAGGCCAGTTCCTGATTTGCCGCCAATGCCACGCCGCCATCGAGCTTGAACAGAAGTCCATCAGCGACGCGATCGTCGGTAGCGCCAGGGACGTCGGATTTATTGTCGAGGCCCAGACCGTTGAAGTCATCGGTCTCTGCTCGGGTTGCCAGGGGGCTTGATGAGCAATGCGCTGATCCGTCTTGAGCAGGTGGCCGTCACTTTTGCCGGGCAAAACGTGCTGGATAACATCGAACTGAGCGTCGAGCCGGGGCAGATCGTCACCCTGATCGGCCCTAATGGCGCCGGCAAAACCACACTGGTGCGCGCGGTGCTCGGTCTGTTGAAACCGGACAGCGGCAGCGTCTGGCGCAAGCCGAAGTTGCGCGTCGGTTACATGCCGCAAAAACTCCATGTCGATCCAACCCTGCCGCTATCAGTGCTGCGTTTCTTGCGTCTGGTCCCTGGCGTGGACCGCGCTCGGGCCTTGGCCGCCCTCAAGGAAGTCGGCGCCGAGCAGGTGATCGACAGCCCGGTGCAAAGTGTTTCCGGTGGCGAAATGCAGCGAGTACTGCTGGCCCGGGCATTGCTGCGCGAGCCGGAGTTGCTGGTGCTCGATGAGCCGGTACAAGGCGTCGACGTGGCCGGTCAAGCCGAGCTCTATAGCCTGATCACACGTCTGCGCGACCGTCATGGCTGCGGCGTATTGATGGTCTCTCACGATTTGCATCTGGTGATGAGCACCACCGATCAGGTGGTGTGCCTGAATCGCCACGTCTGCTGCTCCGGGCATCCCGAGCAGGTCAGCGGCGATCCCGCGTTTGTCGAATTGTTCGGAAAGAACGCACAAAGCCTGGCGATTTATCACCACCATCACGACCACGCTCACGACCTGCATGGCTCGGTGGTCGTAGCGACCCCGTCGGCCCATTCCCACGTTCATGGAGATAGCTGCAAGCATGGCTGATTTTCTGCTCTTCGCCCTGCTTGCAGGCCTGGCCCTGGCTCTGGTCGCGGGCCCGCTGGGTTCGTTCGTGGTCTGGCGGCGCATGGCTTATTTCGGCGACACCCTGTCCCACGCCGCGCTGCTGGGTGTG
This sequence comes from Pseudomonas sp. DF5, assembly GCF_058148225.1. Taxonomy (NCBI): domain Bacteria; kingdom Pseudomonadati; phylum Pseudomonadota; class Gammaproteobacteria; order Pseudomonadales; family Pseudomonadaceae; genus Pseudomonas; species Pseudomonas sp. DF5. The sequence continues at coordinate 45,999 of NZ_JBYVYM010000027.1, read as the reverse complement.
GCGCTGGGCTTTCTGCTGGATGTCAGCCCGACCGTGGCTGTCACCGTAGGCTGCCTGTTGCTGGCAGTGTTGCTGGTGACGCTGCAACAGCGGCAGCCATTGGCGTCTGACACACTGTTGGGAATTCTCGCACCGAGCACGCTCTCCCTGGGCCTGGTGGTACTAAGCTTCATGCATGAAGTCCGGATCGACCTGATGGCCTATCTGTTCGGCGATCTGCTGGCGATCAGCCCGACCGATCTGGCCTGGATCCTCGGCGGCAGCGCGGCGGTGCTGGTATTGCTTGTCACGCTGTGGCGACCCTTGCTGGCGATCACCGTGCACGAAGAGTTGGCCAGGGTGGAAGGTTTGCCGGTGGCGGCGTTGCGTCTGGTCCTGATGTTGCTGATCGCCGTGGTGATCGCGGTGGCGATGAAAATCGTCGGCGTGTTGCTGATTACTTCGTTACTGATTATTCCGGCGGCTGCGGCACAGCGTCACGCCCGCTCGCCGGAGCAGATGGCACTGGGCGCGAGCCTGCTGGGCATGCTCGCGGTGTGTGGCGGGCTGGCGTTGTCCTGGTTCAAGGACACCCCGGCTGGCCCGTCGATTGTGGTGGCGGCCGCCGCGCTGTTTCTGCTGAGTTTTGTCCTGCCCCGTCGAGGGGTGTAGACTTGCTCGTTTTTTGCGCAAATAGAGAGTCGCAGGAATGAAGCCGTTCGCCTCCCGTTATCTGCTCCTTGTCGCATTTTCGCTGCTACTGGGTGCTTGCCAAAGCACGCCGCCGGCGGCCACCGAGACCCCCGATGCGCGGGCCACGGCTATTGCACAACTGGAACAAAGCCTGGCCAGCAGTGAGCTGGCCACCGCCGAGGATCAATTGGCGGCCTTGCAGGCCGAGTCGCCCAACGATCAATCCCTTGAGCAATACCAGCGGCAATTGGCCGAAGCCTATTTGCTGCGCAGCCAGATCGTGTTGCAAAAAGGTGATGTGAATGCTGCGGCCACTGCCCTCAGCCGTGCCCGGGTATTGATGCCCAAGGCCCCGGCGCTGACCGGTGGCGTTAACAATGCCATCGTTCATGCACGCAAGGCTGAACTGGATAAAGCCGAAGCGGCCCTCAAGGCTGCCGAAGCCAAACCGCAGGCCAAAGTGATCGACCCAACGGCTGAAAGCACGACGGTGGCATTGAACCTCACCGATATGAGCAAACTTCGTCGTCAACTCGATGCTATCGCCGCTGATGTGGTGAATTATCAGTGCGACGTGAGCATTCAGGTTCCCCGTACCCAGGATTACCCATGGTTGGCCACCTTGCTGACCAAACGGGTGAAGAAGCTGGATTCGGGGTTTGATCTGAAGCTGGAGAAACAGATTCTGCGCAATATTCCGGCGCAGATGGTTTTGAGTCCTCGCAAGCCATAAAGAAAAGATCGCAGCCTGCAGCAGCTCCGGACCGTGTAGGAGTTAGCGCAGGCTGCGATCTTTTGCTTTTCTAGATGCATCAGGCCGCAATTGCCTTGGTCCCAGGTTCCTACCTTTGATCGCCTTATTGCCAAATCGCTGGTTGAAGGCGAAATAAATGCTAAGAACCTCTATACGGACAGGCTAAAATGCGCGCCCGGCTAACCGCTGATCCTTTTCTAACGCGCCCCACAAGGTTCGCTACGTGATCGAGTTTCAAAACGTCCACAAAACTTACCGCGTCGCCGGTAAGGATATTACCGCCCTGCATCCGACCAGTCTGACGATTGAGAACGGTCAGGTCTTTGGCCTGATCGGCCATTCCGGTGCGGGAAAAAGTACCCTGCTGCGCCTGATCAATCGCCTGGAAAACTCCAGTGGCGGCAAGATCATCGTCGATGGCGAAGAAGTCACAGCGCTGGATGCCAACGGCCTGCGACGTTTCCGTCAGCAGGTCGGGATGATTTTCCAGCACTTCAACTTGCTGGCGTCCAAGACCGTGGCCGACAACGTCGCGCTGCCGCTGACCCTCGCCGGTGAGCTGTCGCGTAGCGAAATCGACCAGCGTGTGGCGCAATTGCTGGCACGGGTTGGCCTGGCCGACCATGCGAAAAAATACCCGGCGCAACTGTCCGGTGGTCAGAAGCAGCGTGTCGGCATCGCCCGCGCCCTGGCAACCAAGCCGAAAATTTTGCTGTGCGACGAAGCCACCAGTGCCCTCGACCCGCAGACCACGGCGTCGGTTTTGCAATTGCTGGCCGAGATCAATCGCGAGCTGAAGCTGACCATCGTCCTGATCACCCACGAGATGGATGTGATCCGTCGAGTCTGCGATCAGGTGGCGGTGATGGATGCCGGTGTGATCGTCGAGCAAGGTTCGGTGGCCGAGGTGTTCCTGCATCCCAAGCACCCGACCACCAAGCGCTTCGTCCAGGAAGACGAGCAGATCGACGAGAACGAACAGCGCGACGACTTCGCTCACGTACCGGGCCGCATCGTACGCCTGACCTTCCAGGGCGAAGCGACCTACGCACCATTGCTGGGTACCGTCGCCCGGGAAACGGGCGTGGACTACAGCATCCTGGCCGGTCGTATCGATCGCATCAAAGAGGTTCCCTACGGCCAATTGACCCTGGCCGTCACCGGTGGCGACATGGAAGCGGCGTTTGCTCACTTCACCGCAGCTGATGTCCACATGGAGGTGCTGCGCTGATGGAAGTCCTGATGAGTTTCTTTTCCAATATCGACTGGTACGAAATCTGGCTGGCCACGGGCGACACCCTGCTGATGCTTGGCGGTTCGCTGTTGTTCACCGTGCTGCTGGGGTTGCCGTTGGGCGTGCTGTTGTTCTTGTGCAGCCCGCGCCAGTTGTTGGAAGCCAAAGGCGTTTACGCGATGCTGTCGCTGGTGGTGAACATTCTGCGTTCGCTGCCGTTCATCATTCTGCTGATCGTGATGATTCCGTTCACCGTATTGATTACCGGCACTTCCCTCGGTGTCGCCGGTGCGATCCCACCGTTGGTGGTGGGCGCTACGCCGTTCTTCGCGCGACTGGTGGAAACCGCCCTGCGTGAAGTGGATCGCGGCATCATCGAAGCGACCCAGGCGATGGGCGCGACGACCCGTCAGATCATCACCAACGCCTTGCTGCCGGAAGCCCGTCCGGGCATCTTCGCAGCGATTACGGTGACAGCGATTACACTGGTGTCCTACACAGCAATGGCCGGTGTGGTCGGCGCTGGCGGCTTGGGCGACCTGGCGATCCGTTTCGGTTACCAGCGTTTCCAGACCGACGTGATGGTGGTCACCGTGGTCTTGCTGCTGGTGCTGGTTCAAGTGCTGCAAACCGTCGGCGACAAGCTGGTGGTTCATTTCTCCCGCAAATAAACAGTTTTCGTCACTTAAGACATGAGCCGGCCATTCGCTGGCAGGCGCCGAAGACTGGCGCCTCACAAGGAGTTAGCTGAATGAAAAAACTACTCGTCGCATTCGCTGCCATTGCAGCCTTTTCCGCCCACGCTGCCGACACCTTGACCGTTGCGGCCACCCCGGTGCCCCACGCGGAAATCCTCGAGTTCGTTAAACCAGCCCTGGCCAAAGAAGGCGTGGACCTGAAAGTCAAAGTCTTCACCGACTACATCCAGCCAAACGTACAGGTGGCCGAGAAGCGTCTGGACGCCAACTTCTTCCAGCACCAACCGTACCTGGATGAATTCAACAAGGCCAAGGGCACTAACCTCGTCAGCGTTGCCGGTGTGCACCTGGAGCCGCTGGGCGCTTACTCCAGCAAGTACGAGAAACTGGAAGAGCTGCCGGGCGGCGCCAACGTGGTGATCCCGAACGACGCCACCAACGGCGGCCGTGCGCTGTTGCTGCTGGAGAAGGCTGGCCTGATCAAGTTGAAGGATTCGAAAAATATCCTGTCGACCGTGAAGGACATCACCGAGAACACCAAGGATCTGAAATTCCGTGAACTGGAAGCCGCGACCATCCCCCGCGTGCTGACTCAGGTCGACCTGGCGCTGATCAACACCAACTACGCGCTGGAAGCCAAGCTCGATCCGTCCAAGGACGCGCTGGTCATCGAAGGCAGCGACTCGCCGTACGTGAACATCCTCGTTGCCCGTCCGGACGACAAGGACAGCGCGGCAATGCAGAAACTGGTTGCTGCCCTGCACAGCCCGGAAGTGAAAGCCTTCATTCTCGAGAAGTACAAAGGCGCGGTATTGCCGGCGTTCTGATCAGTTGATGTAACGAAAATGGGGCGCATTGTATGCGCCCCATTTTTTTGCCTGAAACACCGTACCTGTGGGAGCGGGCTTGCCCGCGAAAGCGGTGTCACATCCAACATTGATGTTGGATGTTATGGCCCCTTCGCGGGCAAGCCCGCTCCCACAGGTTTCGTGTCGGCTATTCGCGCTTGAGCATCACCGGCAACTGCGCCACCAGTTTCTGGTTATTCAGCGGTGCACGAATGAACCCGCGTTGAGTCCCGTCCGGTCCGATCACCGCCAGGTTGCCGCTGTGGTCGACGGTGTAGTTCGGTTTGCTGGTGTCCGCCGGAATGAACGGAATGCTCACCGCGTTGGCCATTTTCTGAAGGTCTTCGACCGAGGCTGCGGTCAGCCCGATGAATTGCGGATCGAAGTAGCCCAGGTACTGCTTGAGTTGCTTGGGCGTATCGCGGTTCGGGTCGACGCTGACCAGGATGACCTGCAATTTATCCAGCGCATCCGCCGGCAGTTCGCTCTTGATCTGCCGCAGCTGGGCGAGGGTGGTCGGGCAGATGTCCGGGCAGAAGGTGTAGCCGAAGAACAGCAGACTCCACTTGCCTTTCAGTTCGTTGACCGCCACTGGCTTGCCGTCCTGATCGGTCATCTTCAGGTCCGGCAGATTGCGGCTTTGGGGCAGCAAGATGATCCCTGCATCGATCAGCGCCGTCGGGTCGCCCTGGTTCTTCCCGGTCAGTACTTTATTGACGGTCAGGCCCAGGATCAGCGCGATCAGGGCAACGAGGATGAAGACGGTTTTCTGGGTTCGGGTCATAGGATCAACAGTAAGTAGTGGTCTACGAGCAGCGCGATGAACAGCAGGAACAAGTAGTAAATAGAGTACTTGAACGTGTTGATCGCCGCGTGCGGCCGAGTGCCACGGTACAGCACCACGGCCCATTGCAGAAACCTGGCGCCCAGTAAGAGGGCACACATCAGGTAGAGCACGCCGCTCATGTGGATCACGTAGGGCATCAGGCTGACGGCCAGCAGCGCAAAGGTATAAAGCAGGATGTGGACTTTGGTGTAATGCTCGCCATGGGTTACCGGCAGCATCGGAATGTCAGCCTTGGCGTATTCCTCCTTGCGGTGAATCGCCAGCGCCCAGAAGTGCGGCGGGGTCCAGGCGAAGATGATCAGCACCAGCAACAATGGTTCGGCGCCGACATGACCGGTGGCGGCGGTCCAGCCGAGCAGTGGCGGGGCAGCTCCGGCGAGGCCGCCGATGACGATGTTCTGCGGCGTCGCGCGTTTCAGGAAACCGGTATAGACCACGGCATAACCGAGCAAGGAGGCGAGGGTCAGCCATGCTGTCAGCGGGTTGGTGAAAGTCAGCAACAAGGCCTGACCGAGCATTGCCAGTATCAGGGCGAAGGTCAGCGCAGCGGCTGGAGACACCCGGCCTTCGGCCAGGGGCCGTTTGTGGGTCCGGGCCATGACCGCGTCGATGCGCCGGTCCACCACATGATTGACCGCCGCGGCACCGCCGGCACACAGGGCGATCCCCAGATTGCCGAATACCAGCACCGTCCATGGCACCCCGGCGCGGGTCGCGAGAAACATGCCGACCAGCGAGGTGATGAGCATCAGCACCACCACTTTCGGCTTGGTCAGTTCCAGGTAGTCTCGCCAGATGGCCTGACTGTGACGTTCGCCGATCAGAGTCGCCATGGCATCTCTCCTTTTATTGTTATGGGCCCGGCCGAGTGTTTACGCAGGCGTAGTCGCCAGCGCCGAGGGGGCTGATGCTTGACCCGAACCAGGCTGGTTCGCGCGTGATAATTGACCAGCACCATCGTCAGCAACAGCGCCGCACCGCCGGCGTTGTGGGCGACGGCCACCGGCAGCGGCAAGTGGAACACCACGTTGCTGATGCCCAGGGTGATTTGTGCGGCAAGGGCGATCAGCACCATGACAGCCAGGCGCGTCATGCCGACGACCTTCAGTTGCCAGGCCAGACCGAGCAGAACAAAGGTGACCAGTAATGCGCCGATGCGGTGAGTCAGGTGAATCGCGGTGCGGGCATCGCTGTCCAGCTGCCCGCCCAGATAATTCGGGCCGATGTGTTGGGTCAGGTGAAAGCCGTTGGCGAAATCAGCCGGTGGCAGCCATTGGCCGTGGCAGGTCGGAAAGTCGATGCAGGCTACCGCCGCGTAATTGGAGCTGACCCAGCCACCGAGAGCAATTTGCAGGATCACCAACAGCAAGCCGGCGGTTGCCCAGTATTGCAAACGTCGAGGCACGGTAAGCGCCGGCAATACGCCGGACAGGCGCAAGGTCAGCAGAAACAACAGGCTCAAGGTCGCAAAACCACCGAGCAAATGTCCGGTGACCACTTGCGGCCAAAGCTTGAGCGTCACCGTCCACATGCCGAAAGCCGCTTGGCCAATGACCAACGCCAGCAGGAACAGCGGCAACTTCACCGGCTGCCCCGGATGATGACGATGGACCCAGGCGCGGCCCGCCAGAACCGCGATCAGCAGCCCCAGCGTGCCGGCGAAGTAGCGATGGACCATTTCGTTCCAGCCCTTGTGGGCTTCCACCGGGGTGTCTGGAAAATGCAGTTCGGCATGAGCCAGCTGGGCTTCGCTTTGCGGCACGCTGATAAAACCGTAGCAGCCGGGCCAGTCCGGGCAGCCGAGGCCGGCGTGGGTCAGGCGTGTGTAAGCGCCGAGCAACACCACAATCAGTGCCAGCAAGGTGGCAAACAGCGCGAGGCGAAATCCAGGTTTGGCCATGACGATGCCCTTATCCGATGTTCGACAGTTTCAGCAGGTGGCGCAGGTCGTTGAGCAGGTCCTTGCCCTTCACCGTCGGGTCGTAACGCAGCACCAGATTGCCGTGAGGGTCGATGATCCACAGGTGCGGCGTGTCATTGCTCTGCGCGCCTTTGATGTAGGACGGCAGGTCCAATGAATAGCGTTGCAACTGTGGGTACTCGCGTTGAAGTTTAGTCTCGTAATCGCTGTTCAGCGGCTGCGCGATGGCCAGTGCATGGCTGGCACGGGCAGCATCGCGACCGAGGCCGATCTGGATCTGCCGCGCCAGATAAACCAGCTGCTGGCAGTCCACCGAACAGTCCTTCGGCGCTGTCACCAGCAACTGCCAGCGTTCTTCCTGCGCCTGTACGCCGATGTCGGCGCGGGTCTGGCCGTTGCCGATCAGTTCACCGTGATAACTGCGGCCTTCGGGCACCCAGAACTGCAACTTGTACATGCCGGTGGCGAGGATCATCGGACCGATCACCCCCAATAGGATCAGCAGCAACTGCAAGCGTCCGCGCCGCCGATTTACCGGTGTTTTCGCCTCAGACATGCCGGGTGGATTCATGACCACTCCCATTATTGTTCTCCTTTGCGTTGTGCCATCCGAGATAGAGATAAAGGCCGAACAGCGCGATCGCCAAGGCGAACCACTGCACGGCATAAGCCAGATGCTTTTCCGGCCCCATGGCCACCACCGGCCAATCGGCGCGGTAGGTCGCGGGGCCGCTTTGTGCGCGTAATTCGTAGGCGAAACCATCACGCTCAAGCGCCGTCCACAGCCTGGCCGGTTCAACGGCGGTGATCAGTTGTGGCCAGGTCGTGGCGTTGGGGTCGGCGTGCAACTGGAACGTTGCGCCGGGGGAGACATAGACCCAGGCGTCGAGGCTCAACACCTCAGTCGGTGTGGTGAATGACGGCGGTGTGCGCCGATCCGGCCACGGCAGCCAGCCGCGATTGACCAGCAACCAGAGCCCGGTGGCCTGATCCTGAAACGGTTGCAACAGCTCGACCCCGACTTTGCCGTCGCGCTGCCGGTTATCCAGCAGCAGGCTGTGTTCGGCATCGAACTGGCCGTGCAGGCGAACCCGGCGGAAGGCCGGATCTTCGGTGTGTTGCAGTTCGGTGCTGGCCATCGGTTCGGCCGCCCGGCGCTCGGCGTAATTTTGCAGCAGCGCGCTTTTCTCCGCCCCCCGGCTCAACTGCCAGAAGCCGAGTGACACCAGCAAGGGCAGCAGCACTGCGACCACCAGAGTCGGCACGAGGCCCAGCCGGAAGCGCTTCATGGCGTCGCCAGAAAGTCGGTCATCGCGATAGCTATACTCACATGCATCGCCTGTCCCCCGGAGTGTCACCATGCTCAAAGCAGCCATCGTCCTGATGCTGATTGCCACGGTTGTCAGCCTGTTCAGCGGCCTGTTTTTTCTGGTCAAGGACGACAGCAGCTCGAATCGCCTGGTCATCGCCTTGAGTGTTCGTGTTGCGCTGGCCGCTGCCACTGTCGGCTTGATCGCCTGGGGCTTTTTCAGCGGCCAGTTGGTGTCTCACGTGCCTTGGTAGTCATGCGAGCCAGGGTTCAAATCACGTAGACGAAAACGAACAGACCAATCCACACCACGTCCACGAAATGCCAGTACCAAGCCGCTGCCTCGAAGCCGAAATGGTGGTCGGCATCGAAGTGCCCGCGCAGGATGCGCATCAGCATCACGAACAGGATGATGGTGCCGATGGTTACGTGGGCGCCGTGGAAACCGGTGAGCATGAAGAACGTTGCGCCGTAGATGCCGGAACCCAGGGTCAGGCCCAGTTCGTGGTAGGCGTGCAGGTATTCTTTGGCCTGAAAACCGAGGAATGTGCAGCCGAGTAACACGGTCAGCGCGAGCCAGATTTTCAGTGTGCCGCGATGGCCTTTCTTCAAGGCGTGGTGAGCAATAGTGATGGTGACGCTGGAGCTCACCAAAATCACGGTGTTGAGCAGCGGCAGGCCCCAGGGACCGATGACTTCCTTGGGCGGAGGGAAAAGTTTCGGGTCCGGGTTGTTCAGCAGTGGCCAGGCGAACTCGAATGTCGGCCACAGCATGTGGGCGATGCCTTTGGTGCCTTCACCGCCCAGTGCCGGGCCCGCGATGTTGCGCACATAAAACAGCGCACCGAAAAAGGCGAGGAAGAACATCACCTCCGAGAAAATGAACCAGCTCATGCCCCAGCGGAACGAGCGGTCGAGTTGCGGGCTGTACAACCCCGCGCGACTTTCCTTGACCACCGTTCCGAACCAGCCGAACAGCATGTAGGCCAGCAGCAGTCCGCCGACGAAAAAGATCAGCGGGCCGTGGGATTCCGGCCGTGCAGCTTTCAGGTCGTTGAACCAGGTGCCCAGGCCGAACACCGTGACCAGCATGCCGATCGTGGCGATGATCGGCCATTTGCTCTGGGCTGGAACGTAGTAATGCTCATGAGTTGCCATTTATTGTTCTCCTTATCGGGCACGCTTTAACGCCTAGCCGCCAGTGCTTGCTGCAACAGCCACGGGCGGATGACGTGCGGTGATATCGAACAGCGTGTAGGAAAGCGTCAGGTGCTTCACATCCTTGGGCATGTCGCGGTCAACGATGAACCGTACTGGCATCTCGATGCGTTGACCGGGCTGCAGCACTTGCTGGGTAAAGCAGAAACATTCGGTCTTGTGGAAGTACGCCGCGGCTGCACTCGGCGCGATACTCGGCACCGCCTGGGCGCTCATCGGCCGGTCGGTGGGGTTGTGGGCGATAAAAATCATCTCGTTCACTGCCCCGGGGTGCGCGGTCAGCTCACCGGCCTTGGGATAGAAATCCCAGGGCATGTCAGCGGCGTTGGTCGACAGAAACTGCACGCGAACCTGCCGCGAGGCGTCGACAGTTTGCTCGCCTTCATATTGCCCGGCGGTTTTGCCATTGATGCCGAATGCCTTGCACATCACGTCGTAGATCGGCACCAGGGCAAAGCCGAAGACAAACATCGCCACCACCACCAGCAACAGCCGGGTGACCAGCTTCTTCATCGAGATCGAGTCAGCCATTATTTCCAGCCTCTACGCCATATCCTGTAGGAGCTGGCTTGCCAGCGAAGGCGGAGTGTCTGACACACCGCGCTGCGTTCATCGCCAGCAAGCCGGCTCCTACAGGACCGAGGCGTTTCATTTCACTTCCGGCGGTGTGGTGAAGGTGTGATACGGCGCGGGCGATGGAATGCTCCATTCCAGGCCTTCGGCACCATCCCACGGCTTGGCCGGTGCCGGCTCGCCGCCGCGAATGGTCTTGATCACGATGAACAGGAAGAAGATCTGCGTGGCACCAAACATGAACGCGCCGATCGACGACACCATGTTGAAGTCGGCGAATTGCAGGTTGTAGTCCGGAATCCGCCGCGGCATGCCCGCCAGGCCCACGAAGTGCATCGGGAAGAACGCCATGTTCATGCCGATGAAAGACAGCCAGAAGTGCAGCTTGCCGAGGGTTTCGTCGTACATGTGGCCGGTCCACTTCGGCAGCCAGAAATACGCCGAGGCGAAGATCCCGAAGATCGCCCCCGGTACCAGCACGTAGTGAAAATGCGCGACCACGAAGTAGGTGTCCTGGTACTGGAAGTCCGCCGGGGCGATGGCCAGCATCAACCCGGAGAATCCGCCAATGGAGAACAGGATCACGAACGCCACGGCGAACAGCATCGGTGTTTCGAAGGTCAGCGAGCCTTGCCACATGGTGCTGGCCCAGTTGAACACCTTCACGCCAGTCGGCACCGCGATCAGCAGCGTGGCGTACATGAAGAACAACTCGCCCACCAGCGGAATGCCGACCACGAACATGTGGTGCGCCCAGACGATGAATGACAGGAACGCAATACTGGCCGTGGCATAGACCATCGAGGTGTAGCCAAACAGCGGCTTGCGCGAGAACGCCGGAATGATCGAGCTGACGGCACCGAAGGCCGGCAGGATCATGATGTACACCTCGGGGTGCCCGAAGAACCAGAACACATGCTGGAACAGCACCGGATCACCGCCACCGGCGGCACTGAAGAAACTGGTGCCGAAGTGGATGTCCATCAGCATCATGGTCACGCAGCCGGCCAGCACCGGCATCACCGCGATCAGCAGGAACGCGGTGATCAGCCAGGTCCAGACGAACAGCGGCATTTTCATCAACGTCATGCCGGGGGCGCGCAGGTTGAGGATGGTCGCGATCACGTTGATCGCGCCCATGATCGAACTGATCCCCATCAAGTGAATGGCGAAGATGAAAAACGTCACGCTTTCCGGCGCGTAGGTCGTCGACAGCGGTGCGTAGAAGGTCCAGCCGAAGTTCGGCCCGCCGCCAGGAGTGAACAAAGTCGATACCAGCAGAATGAACGCCGCCGGCAACAGCCAGAAACTGAAGTTGTTCATCCGTGGCAGGGCCATGTCTGGCGCGCCGATCATCAACGGGATCATCCAGTTGGCGAGGCCGACGAAAGCCGGCATCACGGCACCGAAGACCATCACCAGGCCGTGCATGGTGGTCATCTGGTTGAAGAACGCCGGTTCGACGATTTGCAGCCCTGGCTGGAACAGCTCGGCGCGAATTACCATGGCGAACGAGCCGCCGAGCAGAAACATGGTGAATGCAAACCACAGGTACAGCGTGCCGATATCCTTGTGGTTGGTAGTCAACACCCAACGCATCAGGCCTTTGGCAGGGCCGTGGGCGTGGGCGGTATCGGTATGAACATGGTCATCGACTACAACAGTCATGTCCTGTCTCCTGCAAACGGCTGGGCTGGGCGAACCGGGACGTCATGCCCCGACCGATTCCTTGAGTACGCAATAGACCGGGTCATTTGCTTTCCGCCTGTTTCAGCTCCAGCACTTCTTTAGGGGTGACCATGTCGCCTTTGTTGTTGCCCCAGGCGTTACGTTCGTAGGTCACGACCGCCGCGATATCGACTTCCGAGAGCTGCTTGCCGAACGCCGCCATCGCGGTGCCGGGCTTGCCGTGGAAGACCAGGCTCAGATGGTCCTTGATCGGGCCAGTGGCGATTTTCGAGCCCTTGAGTGCCGGGAACATCGGCGGCAGGCCCTGGCCTTCGGCCTGGTGACAGGCCACGCAAGTGGTGTGATAAATCTTGTCGCCGCGCTCCTTGAGCTCGTCGAGGGTCCATTCCTTGCTGGTCAGCTCTTTGAGTTGCGCGGCTTCCGCCTTGCGCTCGCTCAGCCATTTTTCGTAGTCGGCCTTTTCCTTGACCTCGACCACGATCGGCATGAAGCCGTGATCCTTGCCGCACAGCTCGGCGCACTGGCCACGGTAGATGCCGGGTTTGTCGACACGGGTCCAGGATTCATTGACGAAGCCCGGAATCGCATCGCGCTTGACCGCGAAGGCCGGCACCCACCAGGAGTGGATGACGTCGGCGGAGGTCACCAGAAAGCGCACCTTGGCACCGATCGGCAGCACCAGCGGCTTGTCGACCTCCAGCAAGTAATGCTCGCCCTTGGCTTCCTTGTTGTGGATCTGATCGGCGGGGGTGGTCAGGTTGCTGAAAAATTCGACGTCCTGACCCAGGTATTTGTAATGCCACTTCCACTGATAGCCGGTGACCTGGATATCGATATCCGACTCGGTGTTGTCGTACATCCTGATCAGTGTGGCGGTTGCGGGGACCGCCATGGCCACCAGGATAAGCAGGGGCACGATGGTCCAGAGGATTTCAACGGTGGTGCTTTCATGAAATTTTGCGGCCACCTGCCCGGTCGAGCGGCGGTGGATCATCATCGACCAGAACATGGCGCCGAAGACGATGATGCCGATCACCACACAGATCCAGAAAATGGTCATGTGCAGATCGAATACTGCGTGACTGATCTCAGTCGCTCCAGGCGCCATATTGACAGTCCAGGCCGCTTGCGCCTGACTGAAAATCGACCACAACAGGAGGCCCATCCAGACATGTGGATGTCGCATCATTGCGGGTTCCCCTTATCGTTCTTGTTATCCCGTAGGCGTAACGCCTGCGGCAAGGGAGCGGCTTTTTCAGACCACGAACTTGAATCGCCGAGCCTTGCTGCATATGCAGTCGGGTGTCATCAGCTAACTCCATTCAGAACCGAGTATAGACAGCGACTGCCACCTCGCAACGCGATGGGGTAAATCAGCTGAAACAGGTTGGACTTGCGTTCTAGGTCACGAATGGAGAAGGATGCAGACGAGTGGTGGCAAATCGATATAACGCAGGCGTCTCAAGGATGAAATAATTATGACAAATGCGTCTTAGCCTTTTTCCCAAGCCAGCTAAGTTATCTCTTCCCTATTTCATTGCCTTTGTTTCCTGGAGTTTTCATGAACACCGCCGCATTGCGCGAGCAGATCCAAAAAGCCCAACAACATGAAGCCGAGACCGGCCTGCTGACTCGTCAGCTGGAAACCCAACTGCCACACCTTCACTCCGCCATCCAATTGCCGGATGTCGATGCCAACGGCGTGATGACGCGTTTTGTGGCCGCGTATATAGAACAAGTGCCAGACCTGCTGGATGCGGCCAATGAAGTCGCCAGGGAAGCGGGTATCGAATCGCAGATCAAGCCGGTACTGACGATCGCCGAGCAGTTCTTCCTCCAGCCGCCGGCGATCATGGCCGGTCACGTTGGCCTGGACAGTCTGCTGGACGAAGCTTATCTGGCGCACCGCCTGGTCGAAGAGGTCAACGACCTGTACATCAAGCATTTTGGCCAGCCATTGATCCCCTTGGACATGACTGTCGCCAACCTGATTGCCCACCAATTGATTGGCGAGGAATTTGCCAACCAACTGGATGAGGCCGTGCATCACGCCGTGGACGAGATGCTAGACGATGAAAGTTTCGCGCTGGAGTCAGTGGAAGCCTACCGCGAGAAACTCAACAGCCCGGACACCGGCGCCGCGTGGAAGCGCTGGCCGTGCCTGTCGCGCCAATTGGGCGTGGAGCTGGAGCTGGATCAGCCAGCGGCTTGATCCAACGGTAAGAACCGAACACCTGTGGGAGCGAGCCTGCTCGCGATAGCGTTGTATCAATCGACATCAATGTTGGATGACCCATCACTATCGCGAGCAAGCCAGCTCCCACAGCGTTATCTAAACGGCTGAACCCACTCCGGTTGTAGTACGCAACCGCCCTTCAAGCCTGCGTTTCAACCCCCGCGCTTCAATCAACAGCTTCGAACCCTTGGCCGCATTGGCCCGGCCCCATTCCTCCAGCAACTCAAGGCAGGAGTGATCGATGTAGCTCAGGTTATTGAGCGGCACATGTACCGTCGCGCCTGCGGGAATGCTCCCCAGCACCTGGGTCAACGCCGGCACCTTGAGGAAAGTCGCCGCCCCCACCAGTCGCAGTTCCATCTCGCCGTCCGCCGGTAGATCGATCAGGCTGATTTTCAGGCGCGAAGCCTTCCAGGCCAGTTTGGCCAGCGTCAGGCCAAAGCCGATCAGCACGCCCGTCAGCAGGTCTGTGAAGATGATTGCCAGTGCAGTCGCCGCATAGGTAAACATCGGCATCCGGCCATAACGGCCCAGGCCGCGAAAGGCTTTGAGGTCCACCAGTTTGAAACCGGTGTAAACCAGCACGCCCGCCAGGCTCGCCACCGGAATGCTTTGCAGCACGCTCGATAGCAGCAACACGAAAGCCAGCAACCACAGGCCATGAAACACCGTCGACAGGCGGGTAGTGGCGCCGGCCTGAACGTTGGCCGAGCTACGCACGATCACTCCGGTCATCGGCAGCGCGCCGAGCAGACCACACAACATGTTGCCCACACCTTGCGCCGATAGCTCACGGTCGAAATCCGAGCGCTGGCCGTTGTGCATACGGTCCACAGCGGCGGCGGACAGCAAGGTTTCGGCGCTGGCGATAAAGGCCACGGCGAAGGCGGCAATCAGCAGGGTCGGATCGGCGAGGTTGAGCAAGTCTGCCGGGCGCAGCCAATCGATCGCCTCCGCCAGGTTCGCCGGAACCTCCACACGTTTGACCTGCAAGGCGAGCGCCAGGCTGGCGATCGTTGCCAGACCGACCCCGAGCAATGCACCGGGAACGAAACGCAGGGAATGCGGGCGGAATTTCTCCCACAGCCACATCACGGCAATGGTCGACAGCCCGAGCAAACCCGCCTGCCAGCCAAACGAAGGCAAAGCCTGAATCACTGCAGCAGGGAAGGCCGCCAGGTTATCCAGCCCGGAGGGCTTGGGCACGGCATCGAGCATCACGTGCACTTGCGACAGCACGATCAACACACCGATGCCGGCGAGCATGCCGTACACCACAGCCGGCGCCGTGACCCGAAACCAGCAACCCAGTTTCAAACGCCCGGCTACCAATTGCAGAAAACCCGCCAGTAGCAGGATCGGCCCGAGCATGGCGATACCATGCTGGCGCACCAGTTCGAACACCAATACCGCCAGGCCTGCCGCCGGACCGCTGACTTGCAGCGGTGAACCGGCAAGCCAGCCAACTACCAGCCCACCGATGATGCCGGTGATCAGGCCTTTGGCCGGTGGCAGCCCGGAGGCGATAGCGATGCCCATGCACAAAGGCAGGGCAACCAGAAACACAACCACCGAAGCCAGCAGCTCCCGTGGCAGAACAGCTTTTAATTGAGCGGCACGCATGGTGACTCTCCCGAAGTTTTCTTCAGGCATGGCAAAGCCAAGCTGCCTGATCAGCAGCCTCGGCTAAACCACACAAGGATCTCGTGGCCTGTCTCGCAAAGAGACAGGCCACGAAGAGGATTTAGAAGCGCGCTTTGGGCGTCGCCACCGGAATCGGATGGCTGCCATCGAGCGGCAGGAAACAACCCTGATCCGCGTCGTAAGCCTGGATTTCGCTGGTTTCGATGTTGTACACCCAACCATGGATAAACAGCTGACCGTTGGCCATGCGCGAGGCCACCGACGGGTGCGTGCGCAAATGTTGCAACTGAGCGATCACATTCTCTTCGGTAAGGATGTGCATGCTCTCGCTTTCATTCGAGCAATGGCAGTTGTCCTGAACCATGGTTTTCGCCACTTCCGCATGGCGTAGCCAGGCTTTGACCGTCGGCATCTTTTCCAGGCTCTGCGGGTTGAGTACCGCGCGCATGGCGCCACAGTCGGAGTGACCGCAGATGATGATGTGCTGCACGCCGAGCGCCAGCACTGCGTATTCGATGGCTGTGGAAACACCACCGTTCATTTGCCCATAAGGCGGCACGACGTTGCCGACGTTACGGGTGACGAACAGGTCGCCGGGGGCGCTTTGGGTGATCAGCTCGGGAACAATGCGCGAATCGGCGCATGCGATGAACATCGCCCGAGGCCGCTGGGCCGTGGCGAGTTTTTTGAAGAGTTCTTCCTGCTGCGGAAAGATCTCGTGATGAAAATGCAAAAAGCCGTCAACAATATGCTGCAGCGCTGCATCGGCGGTTTCCGCCTCCGGTTGGGCTGAAGCCGACGCAGCCAAAGGCTGTTTATCCTTGTCACTCATGATTCATCCTCTTTGGCGGAGTCAGGGAATTTTCCCGTTTTGTCCGATGTGAAGCCAGTGGCTGTATAAAAAACATCCAGGTCGAAAAGCAGACCCGTCAGTCACTCGATGAACAAGGTAGCGGCCGAAGCTTAACTCAAACTGAATCAAACGCTCTAGAACGTACGTTCCAGGTCATGAAAAATATGACCAGCGAACGCGACGTGCTTTTTTCACTACTCCACCATAGGTCCGATTGTCCTTAAATCAATGACATCTGGCGACCCGGCGGACAAAAGGCTTTGCAGTCCAGATCGAAACCTTCCCGACGGTTGAGCCCCAGGCGCTTGATGGTTTTGGCAAAACGCTGCGCCAGCAGATCGGCAAATGGTCCTTCACCGCGCATACGGGCACCAAACCGACTGTCGTAAAGCTCGCCGCCACGGCTCTGGCGGATCAGGCTCAACACATGAGCTGCACGCTGAGGATAGTGGGCGGCCAGCCACTCTTCGAACAGCGGCGCCACTTCCAGCGGCAGGCGCAACATCATGTAAGCCGCAGTTTGTGCTCCGGCCGCATGGGCTTCAGTCAGCAGGCTTTCGAGTTCGCTGTCGTTGATCATCGGAATCATCGGTGAACACAAGACGCCCACCGGAATCCCCGCTTCACGCATCACCCGGATCGCCCGCAGTCGTGCCTTGGGCGCAGCCGTACGGGGCTCGAGGATGCGTTTGAGCTCATCGTCCAGAGTGGTGAGGCTGATCATTACTGCCACCAGCCTTTGTTCGGCGAGTTCGGCCAGCAGATCCAGATCGCGCAGGATCAGCGAGCCCTTGGTGATGATGGTCACCGGATGGCGGTAGCGCAGCAGCACCTCGAGGATCTTGCGGGTGATTCTGTGTTCACGCTCGATGGGCTGATAAGGATCGGTGTTGGAGCCCAGGTTGATCGGCGCGCATTGATAGCCGCGTTTGCACAGTTGTTCTTCCAGCACATCGGCGGCGTTGGTCTTGGCGATCAGCCTGGTTTCGAAATCCAGCCCTGGCGACATGTCCCAGTAGGCGTGGCTGGGCCGTGCGTAGCAATAGATACAGCCATGCTCGCAGCCACGATAGGGATTGATCGAGCGGTCGAAGGGCAAGTCCGGCGAGTTGTTGCGGGTAATGATGGTCTTCGCCGTCTCGATGCGCACCTCGGTGCCTTGGGTGATCGGCGCTTCCTGATACCAGCCGTCATCCTCGGCCACCGAACGGTTCGGTGCGAAACGGTTGTGCGGGTTGGTGGCGGTGCCGCGACCGCGGGGTGGCAGAGGCGTGTTCATCGATAAAACCCATTGACTGTATGTGCATACAGTATCAAGAGGGCAAG
This sequence comes from Pseudomonas sp. DF5, assembly GCF_058148225.1. Taxonomy (NCBI): domain Bacteria; kingdom Pseudomonadati; phylum Pseudomonadota; class Gammaproteobacteria; order Pseudomonadales; family Pseudomonadaceae; genus Pseudomonas; species Pseudomonas sp. DF5. Next base: position 28,177 of record NZ_JBYVYM010000027.1, on the reverse strand, counting down.
CGACAAGCCAGTGCCGTTCGGCGAGTGAATGTCGGAGATTATATAAAGGAACTAACAAGACAAGTTTATGGATCAAACGCATCGCGCAACTGTCATCACCGGAAATATATATCAAGTAGCGCAATTACAAAGGCTGTTAGTACCATTCTCGTCACACGAAGTTGTCGTGAATTATTAATTAAAAGGATTTAGTCATGTCGTTTTTTAATCAGCGTGGTATTTTTTTGCAACTGTTGGTGCCCAGCATAACCAATCCTCGCGAAGCACAAGTATCGATGCAGCTTGCCCGTAAAGAGCTGGGATGGGATGCGGTAAATGAAGTGCAGACAGAGGCACTGGTCGATTCCGTCTATGTGACAGCGGTTTCCAGCGATGGTGGTCAGTCCTTCACGATCAAGACCATTAACAGCGATGTGGACGGTGATGGCGATATCGATGGTGACGACAAGGCAAAACTGCTGGCCTTGGCCAAGGCTTATTCCAGTATCGTAAATCCCTGAAGTTGATAGTTGTTGCCAGGTCTGCATGAAACTCCATGCAGGCCTGGTTTTATCGGTGTCTATTAACTCGAGGTCTTGCCGGATAGTGTCTCTCAGTCAACTAGCGATGTCGGACAGTCCGGCTGACCCGAATGACAACCAGCCTCGGGCATTTGCTGTTCTATTCACGATTCTTTGACAGCGGCCTCACAGGTCTTTGACTGTCCCGAGTTCAGGCTGTCGATCACTTATCCATCACTTCACGGTCGCCTGAGCATGTCCCTACTGCGCCTTCTACCTGCGACGATTCTTTTGTCGCTGGCCGCACTGTTCAACCTGACGCTGGCCCACGCTGACGACGCTGCTCCACCTCGGCCTGCGGGCTGGGCTCAATCGGTGGAGGTTCAGTACAACCTCTATCAGATGTCCCCGACCCTCTATCGCAGTGCATTGCCGGACAAGGGAGCGGTGCCGTTGCTGGAAAAACTCAAGGTCGCCACCGTTATCAACTTCCTGCCTGAGCCAGACTCAAGTTGGTTGTCCGCACCCGGAATCACCCAGATACAGCTGCCCTACCGGACCAATCACGTAGATGACAGTGATGTGCTCAAGGCCATTCGCGCGATTCAGACCGCTGAAGCCAAAGGCCCTGTGCTTATGCACTGCAAGCACGGCTCGGATCGCACCGGCTTGATGGCCGCGATGTACCGGGTGGTGGTGCAGGGCTGGAGCAAGGAAGACGCGCTGAGTGAAATGACCCAGGGCGGTTTTGGCGACAGCACCCACTTCAAGGACGGCATTCGCTACATGATGCAGGCTGATGTCGACAAACTTCGTACGGCGCTGGCCAATGGTGATTGCAGTACCAGCCCATTTGCCAGCTGTTCAATGAAGAACTGGTTCAAATCGGCCCACATTGAGTAACCGCTGTCGCCGGGAAAAGATCCTCGGCAAGCGAGCGCTCCAGAAATGCCTCTACAGATGACAATAGAGAGCGCGAATCCCCGGGTGAAAAAATGGCTTCGCGGAAAGCTTTACCTGTTTTGGCATTGAAAACCCAATCCCGCTCAAAGCGTTTGAAGGCTTCGGTGGCCAGCACATCTGACCAGTTGTAGGCGTAAACCGACGCGCCGTAACCGGTCACCATATAATCGAAACTGTTGGCGAGTCGGCTGTAGGAAGACAATTTCAGGTGAGGAAATTCCTGCTGTACGTCTTCGAACACTTGCCGAACGCTACGACCATCGCCTTGTGAGCGGTGCAGTTGGAAATCAAACCAGCCAGCCATCAGCAATCTGGCTGTCTGCCAGCTGCCATGGGTTTGAATCGATGTCAGTGCTTTATCGATTTGAGCCTCGGTCAAGCGTTCACCGGTGCGGTAGTGGGTCGCCAGCCACAGTAGAAATTCTCGAGAAAAGCACCAGCGTTCGAATAGTTGCCCGGCAAACTCCGCCGTGTCGCGTCCCAGCTGGGAGATGCCTGAAAGAGTGTAATGCGGTGAACGAGTCAGTGTGTGGTGCAGGCAGTGGCCAAATTCATGGAAAAGCACCCGCAGGTCCAGATGAGTCAGCAGACAAGGCTGATCAGCAAGAGTCTCAGTGAAGTTGGCGTGAATAACGGCTATTGGCAGAGTCAATCGGCCTTCGGCGTCTACTCGCCGATTGCGCGGTGTTGCGGTCCATGGAAAGTCAGGAGCCTCCTTGCGATGGAACGGGTCGAGGTAAATGTGTCCGATCACCTGCCCATGCTCGCTGACTTCAAATAGACGGACGTTGTCATGCCAGCGACTGAACTTCGATTGCTCAACGATCTGGACCCCGAACATGCGCTCGCTGAACAGGCAGATTCGGCGCAGGGTTGCGTCCAGGGGAAAATAATCGCGCAGGTTTTTCAGGGGCGTATCGAGATATTGCTGACGCAGCTTTTCGGCTAGAAACTCGTGGTCCCAGGGCTGTACCTCAGCAATGCCCTGTCCCGCCGCGAACTCCTTGAGCGCCTGCGCATCCTCCTCGAAACTCGGTGTTTTCAGTGCCACTTGTCGACGCAGGAATCCGCTGACCTGTGCGGTTGAGCCTGCCATCCGGTTCGTCAGGCTCAGTTGGGCAAAGTTTTCATACCCCAGCAGTTGGGCTTTGAGATGACGCTTGGCCAACAGCGATTCCAATACCGGACCATTATCGAATTGCCCGGCATGGGAGCCCTGATCGGAGGCTCGAGTGTTGAAGGCAATGAAATACTCTTCACGCAGGGAGCGATCTTCGGCATGGACCATGACTTGATTGTAGGTGTCCTGATCCAGGGTTATCAGCCAGCCTGCGTGCCCAGCCTGCCGTGCGTTGAGTGCCAGACGATCTTGGGTCGCCACGGGTAAACCGTTGAGTTGAGCGACTGTGTCGATGCGCTTGTCCCAAGCCGAGCCAGCGTTCTCCAGGTGTTTCAGGAACAGGCTCTCGAGCGCGCTGATTTCGCGACTCAGGCGAGCAAGCTGCTGCTGTTGATCGAGGGGCAATTCGATCCCGGAGAAATGAAACCTGCGCAGAATCTTGTTCAGCACAGCTTTGCGAGATTCATCGAAACTTGTGGCGATCGGGCTTTGCGCGAGCTTTTGATAGGCCCGGAACAGTGCCTGATTGCTCATTTTTTCGGTTTTGTACTGCGCCACGGCATCACGACATGCATCGATTGCCAGCTCCCAGGTGTCACCGTCGTGCTTCACCATGGCGAGGGTTTCGATGATGCCCATGGCTTCATCCAGACGTGCATCGGTGTCATCGACTGCCAGCACAAGGTCGTCCCAGGTCGGGAATGCTGATTGGGTGGCGATGATCGCGGGAATGGCCTGACGGTTGTCGCTGATGATTCTTTCGATGGCCGGCACGAGATGCTCGGCGCGAACATCCGAATAGGGCGGCAGGTTCCAGTGCTGTAGAAGCGGATTGGTATCTGGCATGGTGTCTTCCTTGACTGGAGGCTGAATGTGGTCAGCCTAATAAGGAAGCGCCGGAGAAAGGTGGTAGATAGATACCACCTTTCACGGGAGTGAAAGGTGGTGTTCCAGTCAGTGTTGCTCGTCGGGTTTTTTCTTCAACTTTGGGTTCGGAAAAAACTGCACTGCCTGAACCTTGGCGTCCGGCACCTTGAGTGCCGGGGTATTGACCCGGGTGCCCAATTCCTTGGGCACCGACAGACCTTGTTCATTCAGCGTGTCGGAATAACCGCAGGCCACGCACTCGCGGTGCGGAACAGTATCTTCGCTCCACATCATCAACTTGTCCGGCTCGCTGCAAGCCGGGCAGACCGCCCCGGCGATAAAGCGTTTTTTGGTAATCACAGGTCCCTCACTCATGCTGCCGCGTCCTCGGTCAGGCCGCTGTGGCGCAAGAGTGCGTCAATCGATGGCGCACGGCCACGGAAGTCGACGAACAGCACCATCGGTTCCTGGGAACCACCTCGTGCCAGGATCGCTTCGCGGAAGGCACGACCGGTCTGGGCATTGAGCACGCCGTCTTCTTCGAACTTCGAGAAGGCATCGGCCGACAATACTTCTGCCCATTTATAGCTGTAGTAACCCGCTGCGTAACCACCGGCGAAGATGTGGGCGAAGCTGTTGGGGAAACGGTTGTAGGCCGGTGGACGCATGACCGAAACCTCATCACGCACCCCTTCGAGCACTTGCAGCACGCTGCGGCCGTCGCCGTGGGTGGCGTGCAGCTCGAAGTCGAACAGCGAGAACTCCAGTTGGCGGACCATCATCAGGCCGGACTGGAAGTTCTTCGCCGCGAGCATTTTCTCCAGCAGATCCTGAGGCAACGGTTCGCCGGTTTCGTAGTGACCGGAAATCAGTGCCAGACCTTCCGGCTCCCAGCACCAGTTTTCCATGAACTGGCTTGGCAGCTCGACCGCATCCCAGGCCACGCCGTTGATGCCGGACACACCAGCGTGCTCGACGCGGGTCAGCAGGTGATGCAGGCCGTGACCGAATTCATGGAACAGGGTGGTCACTTCGTCGTGAGTCAGCAGGGCTGGTTTACCGCTGTCGGCTGGGGTGAAATTGCACACCAGGTTCGCCACCGGGCTTTGCAGCACACCATTGATTGTGCGGCGGTGATCGCGGGCGCCGTCCATCCAGGCACCGCCACGCTTGTTGGCGCGGGCATAGAGGTCGAAGAAGAAGCGGCCGACGTGCTGGCCGTTTTCCTTGATTTCGAACAGGCGAACATCTGGGTGCCAGGTATCGAAGCCTTTCAGCTCGGCGATCTCAATGCCGTACAGGCGCTGGACGATGGCGAACAGCCCACCCAGAACCTTGTCGATCGGGAAGTACGCGCGAAGGGTTTCCTGGGCAACGCTGTAGCGCTGCTCGCGAAGTTTTTCACCGTAGAAACCGCTGTCCCAGCTTTGCAGGTCCGGGCAACCCTGTTCGGCGGCGTAGGCCTTGAGCTGCTCCAGATCCCGGACGGCGAACGGCTTGCTGCGCTTGGCCAGGTCGCGCAGGAAGCTGAGAACCTGATCGCTGGATTCGGCCATTTTGGTCGCCAGGCTCAGCTCTGAGAAGCTGGTGAAACCCAATAGTTTTGCCAGTTCCTGACGCAGGTCGAGGATTTCTTCCATGACCGGGCCGTTATCGTTCTGACCGGCATTCGGGCCTTGGTCCGACGCACGGGTGCAGTAGGCGGCGTAGACTTCTTCGCGCAGGGCGCGGTCCTGGGCGTAGGTCATCACCGCGTAGTAACTCGGGAATTCCAGGGTGATCAGCCAGCCGTCGAGGTCTTTGGCTTGCGCGGCGGCGGCCATCTGCGCCTTGGCCGAATCGGTCAGGCCGGCGAGGGCGGCTTCGTCAGTGATGTGCTTGGTCCAGGCCTGAGTGGCGTCGAGCAACTGGTTGGAGAAGCGACTGCCCAGCTCCGACAGTTTGCTCTGCACGTCGGCATAACGCTTTTGTTCGGCTTCAGGCAGGTCGATACCCGACAGGCGGAAGTCACGCAGGGCGTGCTCCAGGATGGTTTTCTGCGCCACGTCGAAACCGGCGGCCTCAGGACTGTTCGCCAGCGCTTCATAGGCCTGAAACAGTTCACGGTTCTGGCCCAGCTCGGTGGCGTAGGCGCTCAGGGCCGGCAGGCAGGACTCGTAAGCCTCGCGCAACTCAGCGCTGTTGCACACGGCATTGAGGTGGCTGACCGGGCTCCAGGCGGCGCCCAGACGATCATTGAGTTCGTCCATCGCCAGCACCAGGCCGGCCCAGGTTGGTTGTTTGCCTTGGGTCTTGAGGATTTCCACAATGGCGGCGCGGTTGTCAGCCAGGATCTTTTCAATGGCCGGTTGCACGTGTTCGGCACGGATCGCCGAGAACGGCGGCAGGTCGTAGGACTGCAGAAGAGGGTTGTTCACGCTCACGGTTGGCACCTTGGCTGGAAAACATGCGGGAAGAAACATGCGCCCATCTTAATTACAATCGACGCTCACCGCAGCTATCGGCAACAGAGAGAAACCCTATCGTGACCCTTCGCAAGTATCAGAATCACACGCCACTGCTGGGTAAAGGCGCTTTTGTCGACGGTTCGGCAGTGGTGATCGGCGACGTCGAAATCGGCGAAGACAGCTCCGTCTGGCCGCTGACGGTGATCCGCGGCGACATGCATCGCATCCGGATCGGTGCGCGCACCAGCGTGCAGGATGGCTGCGTGTTGCACATCACCCATGCAGGGCCATTCAACCCCGATGGCTTTCCGTTACTGATCGGTGACGATGTGACCATCGCGCATAAAGTCATGCTTCATGGTTGCGCCGTGGGCAACCGGATTCTGATCGGCATGGGCAGCATCGTCATGGACGGTGCGGTGGTCGAGGACGATGTGATAATCGGCGCCGGTAGCCTGGTGCCACCGGGTAAGCGCCTGGAAAGCGGTTTCCTTTATGTTGGTAGCCCGGTGAAGCAGATCCGGCCGCTGACGGACAAGGAAAAAGCCTTTTTCACCTACAGTGCAGCGAATTACGTGAAGCTCAAGGACCTGCATCTGGCCGAAGGCTACGACCAGCTCTAAGCCTCTTGATAACGGAAAGCGTCTCGCTATTGCTCAGGAATTTCCATGCATTACCAAACCGTATTGTTCGACCTCGATGGCACGCTGACCGACCCGCGCGAAGGCATCACCCGCTCCATCCAGTTCGCCCTGAGCAAACTGGGTATCGATGAACCGGACCTGACCAGGCTCGAACATTTCATTGGCCCGCCATTGTTGCAGGCGTTCATGCAGTTCTATGACTTCGACGAACCCAAGGCCTGGGAGGCAGTGAACTTCTATCGTGAACGCTTCAAGGTCACCGGCCTGTATGAAAACCGCGTGTTCGACGGCGTCACGCCTCTACTGGAAACCCTCGGTGGCCAAGGGCGGCAGCTGTACATCGCGACCTCCAAGCCATGGGTTTTCGCCCGGGAAATTGCCCGGCACTTCGACTTCGCCAAACACTTCAAGGTGATTTACGGCAGTGAGCTGGATGGCACGCGGACCAACAAGGTCGAGCTGATTGCGCACTTGATGGCTGAAGAAGGCCTCGACCCGGCCAATACCGTGATGATCGGCGACCGTAAGCATGACTTGATCGGTGCTCGCAGCAATGGACTGGACGCGGCGGCAGTGGGTTATGGGTTTGGCAGCCGGGAGGAGCTGAGCGCCGAAGCACCGGCGTATCACTTCGAGACGCTGGATGAGTTGCATCAGGCGTTTCTGCAGCGCTGATTAGTATGCCTTCGCGGGCAAGCCTCGCTCCTACAGGGGCTTGCCTCCAAATCCGTAGGAGTGAGGCTTGCCCGCGAAGGGGCACGTTCAGCCACCGGAATTCGCTGATCCTGCCAACGCCCTCAACGCCGCCTTGCGCTCCCCAACCGGCAACGCGCCCACCTTCTCCACTGCCGCATAAAACCTCACCCAATCCCCATCGACCTGCCTGAACAGTGCGGTAAACGCTGGCACCCACTGGTCATACAAACCAAACGGCAATAATCGGGCGTTGTTCATCGGGGCGTTGATCCATGCATCGTAGCGATTGTTGCCAGCCCATTGGCTGTCGCGCAGGGTCCTGTACTCACGGCGCAGTTGTTCGAACTCGGCCGCTTTTCGCTCACGCATTTGGTCGGTCGGCAGCGGCAGGGCGTAAAGCCGTTCAAGCCGGGTGCGGGTGTCCAGAATCAATTGGATGAACTGGTCGCGTTGGCGTACCAACGATCCATTATCCGGCGGCATGTCTCGGAATGCGCGCCATTGGCGAGTGCCTTCCTGTTCGACGAACGTGGCGAAGGACTCGTTGAACTCGGTGTCGTCTTTCACATAAAAACGTTGGTGCGCGAGTTCGTGGAATATCAGCGTGGCCAACCGTTCGTCGCCCCACGCCATCATCGAGCTAATAATCGGATCGTTGAACCAACCGAGCGTCGAATAGGCCTCGACGCCGCCGATCGACACGTCCATACCTTGCAGGCGTTGCAAGGCGGCCTCACCGCGAGCAGCGCTCTGACTGTAAAAACCGCGATAAGCGACGCAGCCGGCGACGGGGAAGCAATGGTTCTGCGGCTTGAGCGAAAACTCCGGCGTGGCGAAGACATTCCAGACTACATACGGTCGGCCGATGTCGGCGTACAAACGGTAGCTCTGGTTGTCCGGCAGATGCAGGTGTTGGCTGGCGAACGTTCGGGCCTTTTGTGATTGAGCTAGATGCGCACGCAATTGCCGATCGCGGTCGGGATCGGCAATCACCTTGGCAACCGGCTCCCGAGCCCGCAGCAAGTGCAGCTGACCACTGGCCAATTGGCCGTAATAGCTGATGCTCGCGCAGCCGTTGAGCAACAAAAGAATCACGCCCGGAAACAAAATGCGTAAAACGCGATCAAGTAACCCAAGGCTTGGACGCGGCCTGATCAAAATAAAAAATCCCCTGGAAAGTCTGCCCGCCAGACTATCCCGCCTATTGGAGCTCCGCTATGCGCAAATTGATGCTGACGGCAGGCCTGCTGGTGCTGGCTGGCTGTGCCGGATTGCCTACCCCTGATCCTTCGCAGGCCTGGATCGATCTGGATTCAGGGCAGGAAGACACCGCGTTGCAAGCGCTGGAAGTCGATAACAAGGTGTCCATCGACAAGCGCTACTTCCAGGTGCAGCCCGGCAGCCATGAGCTGAAGGTTCGCTACTTGTTCGCGGTCCAGCCGACCAACATTGGCCCCGATGCCGAGCCGTTGTGGCGCGACTGCCAGTTGAATGTGAAATTCAAGGACTTCAACGCCGGGCAGCGGTATCAGCTGCAAGCGGGGAATATCGGCTTTCGGCCGTGGGCAAAGCTTTATGATCAGCAGCGAAAAGTGATTGGACAGGGTAAGCCAGCGGGCTGCCAACGCACCTGATCGGCGCTATGCTGAATGACCAGTCCTTGGGATATTCATCATGCGCAGGTTGTTGCTGTTGCTCGCTGCAAGTGCCTTTGTCGGCTGCACGAGTCCGTTGCCGGCGGTCAATCCGCAGATGGCCTGGGTCGACTTCGCTACGCCAGTTCCCGGCGGGAAACTGCTGATGGCTGATCGTCTGGACAACCAGCGGTTGAGCGATGGCCGTTACTTTCAGGTCACACCGGGTAGCCATGAGCTGAGAGTGCGTTTCGACTTTGAAGTGTTTGGTGGTGGGCCGGGTTTGCTGAACACTCCTCTGGAGCGAATATGCTACCTGACCATCAATTACGACCATTTCGAAGCTGGCCAGCGTTATCTGCTGGAAGCTCGCTCCATAGCCTTCACCCCTAGCGCCCGGCTGTATAACGCCAAGCGGGAGATTGTCGCCGAAGATCGCGAGAGCTACTGCCTCATGTGAGGCGAATCAACTGTCATTTTTTTGGTAGATGATTTTCTTCGTGCCGTTTTCGCACGTGCCGACCACCATGTTCTGATCGTGCACTTCGTCGTTGGTGACAATTTCCAGGGTGTAGGACGAGACGTTATTGGCCTGGATCTTGGCTTCGATCTCGGCCTTGAGTTCCTCACAGGGTTTCTGTTGAGCGAGGGCCGATGTGGCCAGCGTGCAACAGATAACCGCCAAGGCAAAACGTTTCATGGTTGAAGCTCCCTTGAGGCAGCGCGCACGGTGATGCGCTAAAGCTGCTGTCATTTATTCGACCACAATTACGCCAGCCAGGTTTTGTTTCAACGCAAAAAAGATCGCAGCCTTCGGCAGCTCCTGCCGGTCGATCAATGTAGGCGCTGCCGAAGACTGCGATCTTTTATCGGTTTAGCTGACCAATGTCGCATCCAGGCTGATTTTCGCATTCAGCACCTTGGACACCGGGCAGCCCTCTTTGGCCTTGTTGCTCAGTTCCTCGAACTGCGCCTGGGTCGCCCCGGGGATTTTCGCCTCGAGGATCAGTTTCACCGCGGTGATCGCAAAACCGCCGTCCACCTGGTCCAGGGTAACTTCGGCGTTGGTGTCGATGCTGTCGGCCTTGAGGCCGGCTTCACCGAGAATCATTGAAAACGCCATGGAGAAACAGCCGGCGTGAGCTGCGCCGATCAACTCCTCGGGATTGGTGCCTTTACCGCCTTCGAAACGGGCCTTGAAGCCGTAGGGCGCTTCTCTGAGTACACCGGTTTCCGTGGAAATCGTGCCGATGCCGGTCTTCAGATCACCTTCCCAATGAGCCGATGCTTTCTTTGTGATAGCCATGTCTGCCTCCTCAAGATCCGGCGCGAACTGTCACGCCTTCGTGGTTTTCGGTTACCAGGGTTCTGAGGATAGACCGTCGGGCAAAGTTCACCTCATCTGATCAGTCCTCTAATTGCACAGGAATTTTGTCTCTTCTATTGAAACTCGGGTATATGCCCTCATTGCAGAGAACACGCTTATAGACTCGGCAGGTTTTCGTTGGTGAAAAACCTGCTTACCCATTGGAGAAGCAGGTTTATGAAACGACTGTCTGAGATAAAGTTTTCGACCCTCGACCTGGTGCCCGTGCGCGAGAACGGCAGTGCGGCCCAGTCTCTGCGCAATTCCCTGGACCTGGCGCAGCACGTTGAAAAATTCGGCTACAACCGCTTTTGGGTCGCCGAACACCACAATATGGACGGGATAGCCAGTTCGGCGACCTCGGTCCTGCTGGGCTATCTGGCCGGTGGCACTTCGACCATTCGTGTCGGTTCAGGGGGCGTGATGTTGCCCAACCATGCGCCGCTGGTGATCGCCGAGCAGTTCGGCACTCTTGAAAGCCTGTATCCAGGCCGGATTGACCTGGGCCTGGGGCGCGCGCCCGGCTCCGATCAAATGACCGCCCGCGCTTTGCGTCGCGAGCGTTCCGGCAGCGCCGACGATTTCCCGGAAGACGTGGCCGAGTTGATGCGCTACCTCGGCCCACGCACGCCGGATCAGCGGATCATTGCCATGCCGGGTACCGGCACCAATGTCCCGGTCTGGTTGTTGGGTTCGAGCCTGTTCAGTGCGCAGCTGGCCGGTGAGCGCGGATTGCCATACGCCTTCGCTTCACATTTCGCACCGCGCTTCATGCATGAAGCGATTCGCGTCTACCGCAATCACTTCAAGCCATCAGCGGTGTTGGATAAGCCTTACGTGATGCTCGGTGTGCCGCTGGTGGCGGCAGACACCGACGAGCAGGCCGATTACCTGGCCACTTCGGTGTACCAGCGGATTCTTGCGTTGATGCGTGGCCAGAGCCTGGTGCAACGCCCCCCCGTGAAGACCATGGACGGCCTGTGGCTGCCCCATGAGAAAGAAGCGGTCGGTGATTTCCTGGGGCTGGCGATGGTCGGCAGCCCGCAGAAAATCCGCGCCAAGCTTGAGGTGCTGATCGAACAGACTCAGGCGGATGAACTGATTTTCACCTGTGATCTGTACGAACATGCCGATCGCGTGCACTCCTATGAACTGTTGGCGCAGGTCATGAAGGGCTGACACTTAAACGGCATCCACAAAAAGCCGACGCCATGGCGTCGGCTTTTTGTTATTGAGGGAAGTCAGCCCTGTTTGTAAACGATTACCTTGGAGCCCTTCTCACATTTCCCGACGACTTTTCCACCGGCAGCAGTGCCTTTGTCGACGATCTCCAGCGTGTAATTGGAAACACCCTTGGCGTCCAGTTTTGCAGCGATTTCGGCTTTCAGCTCTTCACACGACTTGACCTGGGCAAAGGCTGTTCCCGCAAGGCTCAACAAACCTACCGCCAGAATAAACTTCTTCATGGATTGCACTCCTTGGTCGGATCAATAGAGGGAGGGCATCCAGCTACCGACTGGATGCGCTCACCCTGTAGCGCTTTGCTGTTTCCTATGGCATTCAGTCGGCGCGCAAGTTCAGACGGCTGGCTCAAACTCAGCTGCTGGCAATCCGGAACCCGACTTTGAGTGTCACCTGGAAGTGTGCAGCTTTGCCGTCCTTGATATGCCCGCGGGTTTCGGTCACTTCAAACCATTCCATGTACTTGAGGCTTTTGTTGGCTTCGGCCAGGGCGTTGTTGATGGCGTCTTCAATGCTGCTGGTGGACGAGCCAACCAGTTCGACTTTCTTGTAGGTGTGATGGTCAGACATGGCGTTCTCCTTGAGGTGTGAAATACAGCCTAGCAGTGATTTTTCTGATTTCTTCTGTCGACCAATCCGTAGTGACGTTCAGATTTACTGCACTTTCTCGAACCCCTGAAGTCCCAACCAACACACGTCACTCATCAACAATGCAGGAGAGCCATCATGGCCAACACGTCGTTACGCAACGCCTCATTGCAAAGCATGGAAGCCGAGATCGAGAGTCTGTTGAAATCGTTGGAAAGCTTGAAGGACGACGCCTCGGACGAGTCGCGTAAAACTCTCAAGACGTTGAAAAGCAACGCTGAGAACGCGCTGAAACACTCGCGCCATCTGCTTGCCGATGCCTATGAAGAGGTCAAGGTCAAAACCCGTGAAACCGGGATCGCGACACGTGACTACGCCCAGGAACACCCTTGGACTACAGCCGGTGTTGCCGTTGGTGCGCTGGGATTGCTCGCGGCCTACTTATTGTTCAAGCGCGGTCATTAAGGTGTCTGGCGCAGTTCGTTTTTAAGCCACTGCGCCAACTGCCGAGCGCGCCCGTCCGCGGCGCGCTTGGGGAGCCACAACGCCAGTTGCGCCGGGGTTTCACGGAAGCCCCATGGCGCAACCAGGCGGCCGGCCTTCACGTCTTCGGCCACCAGCGGCTCGGGCGCGATGGCTACGCCCAGCCCGGCCACTGCCGCTTCCAGTAAATAATACAAATGCTCGAAGCCCTGACCGTACTTCAGCGCCTTGTCATCGAGGCCGCTTTGCTGTGCCCAGATTGGCCAGGCTTGTGGGCGTGAGGTGGTGTGCAGCAAGGGTTCGCTCAACAGTGTACTTGCCGGTGCGTCTCGTAGCCTTTCGTAACCGGCAAATCGCGGGCTCATGACCGGGCCGATTCGTTCGCTCACTAACTCGTAGACCTGCATATCTGCCGGCCATGGCGGCTCGGCAAACACCAGCAGGGCATCCAGACCGGGTCGTCGTGGATCGAGATCGCCTTCGCCAGCCGACAGGTGCAAGCGCAGATCCGGCAGGTCCGCATTCAGGCGCCCCAAACGCGGAATGAACCAGCGCGCCAAAAGACTGCCCGAGCAGCCGAGCACGAACGGCGCATCGGCGGTGCTTTGGGTCAGCTCGGCGCAAACGCTGCGCAAACGCTCGAAGGCTTCGCCGCTGGCATCGCGCAAACGTACGCCGGCATCTGTGAGTTTAAGGCCGCGTCCATCCTTGATGAACAGGCTCACGCCGAGGTGTTCCTCCAGTACCTTGAGTTGCCGGCTGACCGCGCCATGGGTGACGTGCAGCTGTTCGGCAGCCTGACTGACGCTGTTCAGGCGGGCAGTGGCTTCGAAGGCGCGAAGCGCGTTCAGCGGGGGGAGGTCATGGCTCATGGGATCTGTGAGTTTTTCTGACAGGTTGCGGCGATCTTATCGGTTTTCAGCGTGGGATGTCAGGGGTAGAGTGAACCCCATCGTCACCTCTCGAATACAACTGGAGCGACCCATGACCCAGACTAATCTGCGCAACGGCCCCGACGCCAACGGCCTGTTTGGCGCGTTCGGTGGCCGTTACGTCGCCGAAACCCTGATGCCGTTGATCCTCGATCTGGCCCGCGAATACGAAGCAGCCAAGGAAGATCCGGCATTCAAAGAAGAATTGGCCTACTTTCAGCGTGATTACGTCGGACGCCCAAGCCCACTGTATTTCGCCGAGCGCCTGACAGAGTTTTGCGGTGGCGCGAAGATTTACCTCAAGCGCGAAGAGCTGAACCACACCGGCGCGCACAAGATCAACAACTGCATCGGCCAGATCCTGCTGGCGCGGCGCATGGGCAAAAAACGCATCATCGCCGAGACCGGCGCCGGCATGCACGGCGTGGCGACCGCCACCGTGGCCGCGCGTTTCGGCCTCGATTGCGTGATCTACATGGGTACCACTGACATCGAACGTCAGCAAGCCAACGTGTTTCGCATGAAGCTGCTGGGCGCCGAAGTGATCCCGGTAGTCGCGGGCACCGGCACCCTCAAAGACGCGATGAACGAAGCCCTGCGTGACTGGGTGACCAACGTCGACAGCACTTTCTACCTGATCGGCACCGTGGCCGGTCCGCACCCGTACCCGGCCATGGTTCGCGACTTCCAGGCCGTCATCGGCAAGGAAACCCGCGAGCAGTTGCAAGCCCAGGAAGGTCGTCTGCCAGACAGCCTGGTGGCGTGCATCGGCGGTGGTTCCAATGCCATGGGCCTGTTCCACCCGTTCCTCGATGACAAGAGCGTCGAGATCATCGGCGTCGAAGCGGCCGGCTACGGCATCGAAACCGGCAAGCACGCGGCCAGCCTGAACGGCGGCGTACCAGGCGTGCTGCACGGTAACCGTACGTTCCTGTTGCAGGACGATGATGGCCAGATCATTGACGCGCACTCGATTTCAGCCGGTCTCGACTATCCAGGCATCGGCCCTGAACACGCCTGGTTGCATGACATCGGCCGCGTCCAGTACACCTCGGTGACCGATGACGAAGCCCTCGACGCATTCCATAAGTGCTGCCGCCTGGAAGGGATTATTCCTGCACTGGAAAGCGCCCATGCCCTGGCCGAAGTGTTCAAGCGCGCACCGACCCTGCCGAAAGATCACCTGATGGTGGTCAACCTGTCCGGCCGTGGCGACAAAGACATGCAAACCGTGATGCACCACATGGAAAACTCTCAACAAGTGCAGTCCAAGCAGGAGAAACACTGATGAGCCGCCTGCAAACGCGTTTTGCCGAACTCAAGGAACAGAACCGCGCCGCCCTGGTGACCTTCGTGACCGCCGGCGATCCGAGCTATGACACGTCCCTGGCGATCCTCAAAGGTTTGCCCGGTGCTGGTGCTGATGTGATCGAGTTGGGCATGCCCTTCACCGATCCGATGGCCGACGGCCCGGCGATCCAGCTGGCCAACATCCGTGCTCTGGGCGCCAAACAGAACCTGGCGAAAACCCTACAAATGGTTCGCGAGTTCCGCGAAGGCAACAGCGAGACTCCGCTGGTGTTGATGGGTTACTTCAACCCGATTCACATGTACGGCGTGCCGCGTTTCATCGCTGAAGCCAAAGAAGCCGGTGTCGATGGCCTGATCGTGGTCGACATGCCGCCAGAACATAACGCTGAATTGTGCGACCCGGCACAGGCGGCGGGCCTGGACTTCATCCGTCTGACCACTCCGACGACTGACGATGGGCGTCTGCCGACCGTTCTGAATGGCAGTTCCGGATTTGTTTACTACGTGTCGGTAGCGGGTGTGACCGGTGCGGGTGCGGCGACTCTGGAACATGTCGAAGAGGCCGTCACCCGTCTGCGTCGCCATACCGATCTGCCGATCAGTATCGGCTTCGGTATTCGCACACCGGAACAGGCAGCGGCCATCGCGCGTCTGGCCGATGGTGTGGTGGTGGGATCGGCGCTGATCGATCACATCGCCAACGCCTCGACCCCGGATCAGGCTGTGGAGGGTGTTCTCAGTCTGTGCGCGGCCTTGTCCGAGGGCGTGCGTAAAGCGCGGGTCAGCTGAAAGTAAGAGAGGAATTAGTGCCTCGCGGCACAGCACATACAGCAAAAAGGGCTTCAGGACTGCGTTCTGAAGCCCTTTTTGCTTTCAGGGCAACTCCAACCCACCCGCAGCCTTGTGCAACTTCCTCAAATGTTCGCCAACCTGTTTCAGGTTCTCTTCGTTGGCGGCCATTTCAGCAGCGCGGCTCGGCTCGAGCAGCGCTCGCACTTCCTTGTCGAGGTCCCCGGTCAGCACTTGAAGCTGCTTCTGACGCAGATTGCTTTCCGACTCCAGGCGTGTCCACTCGTTCGGCTGCGGCAAGCCATAGCCACCAGTGCCGAGCAGTTCGGCCGGACGGCTGAGGAAGCCGCTATTGGCGAGAATCTGCTGCAAGGTCGCGTTGGCTTTATCCATGCCGCCGTTGTTCAATTCCCGAGCGCCCAGGTAGCGCTGTTTGACTTCGTCCTGAGCCAACACTAATTGTTGGCGGAAGCTCGCCTGCTCCAGTAACAGCAATGCCGCGCTGGTGCGCAGGTCCGCCTGGTCAATCCATTTGCGGCGCTCATCAGCTTTCAATGCCAGCCAGTCTTCGACCTTTTCCTGCTTGATCGGCAAATGCTTTTTCAGCACCTCGAACATCGCTTGATAACGCTCGCGGAAGGAGTCGAAGCGATAGCCCAGGCGTAACGCTTCGCGAGGGTCGTCGAGCACGCTGGTATCCGCCAGTCCGCGGCTCTTGAGTACTTCCAGCAAGCCGTTGGGCATGATGCTGTCGAGCCCTGTCAACTGGGCGTTATTGCTGCCGCTGCGCAGCAGTTTCAGGCTTTCCACGGCGCAGTTGTTGGACAGGAAGAAGTAATTGCCGTCGTAACTCCAGTGCATCTCGGCGGCGTGTTCCACCACGTCTTCGATCTCGCTGCGCGACAGGTTCAGCGGCACCGAGGCCAGGCTGCGCAGTTCGGTCTTGGTGTATTCGTCGATCACCTGGGCCAGCGGCAACACAAACAGGCGCGATGGGTATTTGCCCACCAGCCCATCCCAACTCGACAACTGTACGTCGCCGACGAAGGCGCGGTAGGACAGCACCAGATGTTGATCCAGATCGAGGCGGCAATCCGGCCCGCGAGGCCGACCGGGCGCGCAGATCACCAGTCGCAGCATGCTGTGACCCCAGCGGCTGACCCAGTTCTGGTTGGCTTCTGCCAGCAGATAGTCGACGGCATACACCCGTTCCGGATCGACCTGGCCCAAGGGCTGTTTGGCGAAATCGTTACCCGCATTGAGGAAGGCGAATGATCGGGCGCAGGTGTCTTTGGCGGCGGGCGCCCAGCCGAAGTGTTCTTTGTAGTAGCGATACAGCGCAGGGCGACGGCAGGCATAGCTTGGGTCGAGGAGGAAGTACTCCATGTTGACCGCGACGAACTCCTTCGGGCTGCTCGTCTCGTAGATGTCCGGGCTGCGGGCAATCTGCCGGTTGTGCTGTTCGCGCTCACCGCGCCGACCGACGTATTGCGGCCAGCCGGCCAGATCGAGCAGGCGAGGGTCGTCGCTGAGGGTCCAGCGTCGGTCGGTCTGTCCGCGGCACTGATCCGGGATGCCGATCAGTCCAGAGCTGCTGTTACGTTGTGTGCAGCGCTGGATCAGTGTGCGCTCGGCGTCCGGCCACAGGCGTGCGCGGTCGTAGATGTGGGTGAGTTCGTGCAACACCGTGGCGAGCATTTCCTGGCGCACGGTGCCGTGGGGACGATAGGTTTTTTTGGTCGCGGCGCTGCCGTCGGTGAGGCTGGCGAGCAGGTTGCGATTCAGGTCGAGCTCGGACACCAGCGATGCCTGGCCATAGGCATTGCTCGGCATGTTGTCGGTCCAGCCGACATCGATGTGCCGGTCCAGCTGCTCGATGAAGCGTGGCGGTAACGCCTGCATGGCTTCATCGAGCAGCGCCTGACTGGCCTGCTGTTGCGCGGGGCTCAGGCCGTCGGTCTTGAGCCGTAATTGCAGGCCGGCCTGGGCCGTGTTGCCAAGCAGCAACACAACCCCGGCCAGCAGCCAGGCGCTTAGTGATTTCACAGTGCGAGGATGGCTTCGGCGAGAACCTGATCACTGGCGTCGCGGGCTTCCGGTACGCGGGTGCGCAAGGTGTCGAAGGCCGCTTCCAGGTGTGCACCACGGATTTCACCCTCGCTGGCGACGAAACTGGCCGCATCGTCGTGGGCTTCACGGACGATCTTCGAATCACGGATGGACGTGGTGGTATCGGAAGTGAAATCAAGCGTGCGCTGGGAGGCACGAATGATCATGTTACTGGTGGCTACCAGGGTGTGGGCCTGGGCCACGTCGGCCAACAACAGCAGGCCAAGGGTGGCAGCAATCAGCGGGCTACGCATGGAGTGACTCCGGAGAAACAAGGATAACTATTGGACGAGAATTGCCTGCGCCAGTTCAAGGTCGCTGGCATGAAGTTTTGGCTGGGTCCGGCGCAGGTAGATCAAGGCCGATTCCAGTTGTGCTCCTCGCAGTTGGCCGTCACTGGCGATGAACGCTGCAGCGTCATCCCGGGCGGCGATCAGCATTTTATGGTCGAAGGGCGCGGAGGTCACCATGCTGGTGGCGTAACCACTGGCTACGGTGCCTTGTGTTGACAGGTTGAAAGCGTCGAAGGCATGGGCTGAACCCGACCAGCAGGCCGCGAGAAAAACCGGAGTGATCAACAGACTTGAAAGAAAACGCATGAGGCTCGATAGCTGAAAGCGAGCCCCAAGGCTAGCGCAATGCCCGGGCTAGAGCCAGCGCCGAAACATTGGGACACGACGGGCGTGCCCCGGTTCAGCGCAGTTGCCTAGATCGTCAGGATGGCCTGGGCCAGCTGTGCGTCGGTCGCATTCAGTTGTGGAGCCTGTTGGCGGATATGGTTGAGCGCGCTTTCCAGTTTCACGCCACGGATGGCACCTTCACTGGCAACGAAGCTGGCGGCATCGTCACGGGCAGCACGGACGATTTTGTTGTCGCGAAAGGAGGACGAGACATCCGAAGTCGCGTCGGAGGAAGCCTTCAGGCCATTAACGATGGAGTCGGTGGTCACGATAAAACTGGAGGCGTGGGCATTGGCAGTCATGGCAAGCAGGGCTGCAGCGCTGAGCAGGCGAAGGGGGGACATGAGGTAGCTCCTTTGGATAGACCGATAGTGAGGTGGCAAAGGATCAGACGCCTGTCGTCTTAAAGCGTTCGCCACGGTTTATACAGATATTAGGCCTGCGTACATCGGTTAGAACAGTCCCGCTTGTTCATGCAGGCGAGCGCAGACACGCTTAGAATAAACTGTACTGGTTGTTTTTATATATTTAAAAACTGTCACTGTCGGTGATTTTCTCTTCTGTACGCCCCCAATATGAAGCCCTAAAACGACAAAACCCGTCGTGGTTTCCCACGACGGGTTCTGTTTGTTCAATTCGGGTTGCTGGCGGTGGACCCGGTGGGTCAGAGCCAGCGACGCTAACTTAGCGCCAGAACGGCTTGCTCAGCTCTTCGTAGCGTTGTGCTTCGCTAATCCCGGCGTCAGCCAGCAGACGCGAATCCAGACGAGCCAGTTGATGGCGGCTGGAGATGCGGCGCTGCCACAGCATCAGGTTGGCGATAACGCGCAAAGGCATGGAAGCCTGGGTTTTTGCAGCAGTGTCTTCGAAGAACAGCTCGGAACTGAGTGTACGTTCCATGGTTGACATCCTTCCGCTTATGGCGGGATTAGGTAGTGGTTTAACTTTGACTGATGCCAATGATCCTCTCGTTTGGCCAGTCTCTGTAGATACAGTTCACCTGTATTGTGAGAGACCAGTTAACTGTTAAACGGTGGTGTACTGGTCTAAATTGAGGCAACTGTACCTATCTGCATCATTATGGTGCGTTTATAGGGATTAGGCTGGAAAAGGTAGGCAATTACGGTAGGAAAAGACCGGTACAGCAGTACAGTTTTTGATTGAAAAGAATGCTGCAACAGCGAGCTGACGAAACTGTGTTTGCGTCAGCTGCTATCTGTATCAATTACACCGCCAGCATGCGCCCGGTTTCTTCCAGGTTCATGTGCCAGCTCAGTGCGTCACGCAGGATATGCGGGGTGTGCCCGCCGACCGCGCAAGCAGCAGTGAAGTAGTCATTCAGGGCCGGGCGATAGTCCGGGTGAACACAGTTGTCGATGATGACGCGGGCCCGCTCACGTGGCGCCAGGCCACGGAGGTCGGCCAGGCCGATCTCGGTCACGAGAATGTCGACATCATGTTCTGTGTGATCGACGTGGCTGACCATGGGGACCACGCTGGAAATCGCGCCGCCCTTGGCGATCGACTTGGTGACAAAGATCGCCAGGTGCGCATTGCGCGCGAAGTCGCCCGATCCGCCGATGCCATTCATCATCCGCGTGCCGCAAACGTGAGTGGAGTTGACGTTGCCGTACAGATCGAACTCCAGCGCGGTGTTGATGCCGATGATGCCCAGGCGCCGCACCACTTCGGGGTGATTGGAGATTTCCTGGGGGCGCAGCACCAGCTTGTCCTTATAGTGCTCCAGATTCCCGAACACATCGGCATTGCGCCGGCTCGACAGGGTGATCGAACTACCCGAAGCAAAGCTCAGCTTGCCGGCGTCGATCAAATCGAAAGTCGAATCCTGCAGCACCTCGGAGTACATGGTCAGTTCTTCGAACGGTGAGTCGATCAATCCGCACATCACTGCATTGGCGATACTGCCGATACCAGCTTGCAGCGGGCCGAGTTTGTTGGTCATGCGCCCGGCAGCGACTTCTTGCTTGAAGAAGTCGATCAGGTGGTCGGCAATGGCCTGGGTATCCACGTCTGGCGGCAGCACAGTCGATGGCGAGTCGGATTGATTAGTGATCACGATCGCGACGATTTTTTCCGGTGGGATAGGAATGGCGGTGCTGCCAATGCGATCGTCGACCTTTACCAGTGGAATCGGCGTGCGGGTCGGCCGGTAGGTGGGGATATAGATGTCGTGCAGACCTTCGAGATTAGGGTTATGTGCCAGATTGATCTCGACGATCACGTGTTTGGCGAAAATCGCGAAGCTGGCCGAGTTGCCTACCGAGGTGGTCGGCACTATATGGCCCTGCTCGGTGATCGCCACGGCTTCGATCACCGCGATGTCCGGCAGCTTGAGTTGCTGGTTACGCAGCTGCTCTACGGTTTCCGACAGGTGCTGGTCGATGAACATGACTTCGCCGGCATTGATCGCCTTGCGCAGAGTGCTGTCCACCTGGAACGGCATGCGTCGCGACAGTACACCGGCTTCAGTCAGCTGTTTGTCGAGGTCGTTGCCCAGGCTGGCGCCGGTCATCAAGCTTATTTTCAGCGGCGTGACCTTGGCGCGCTCGGCCAGTGCATGAGGCACGGCCTTGGCTTCGCCGGCTCGGGTAAAGCCGCTCATGCCGACGGTCATGCCGTCCTGAATCAGAGCGGCAGCGTCGGCGGCGCTCATTACCTTGTCCAACAATGAAGGCAAGCGAATACGGTCACGGTACATGATTGTTATCTCGGGCAACGGAAGCAAGGTGCGCAGTCTAGTGAATTCGAGCGGTGCCCGTCCCGCTACCAAGGTCGCATTCGGGGCGTCTATTCCGGTGCTTTCAGGCAAAACACCTTTACAGGATCGGTAACAGACGCAAACAAAAACGCCCCGACGAGTCGGGGCGTTCAGGTTGCCGAAGGGGTTTACTCGACGGCTTTAACCATGTCTTCGATGACTTTCTTGGCGTCGCCGAAAACCATCATGGTCTTGTCCAGATAGAACAACTCGTTGTCCAGACCGGCATAGCCGCTGGCCATCGAGCGCTTGTTGACGATGATGGTCTTGGCCTTGAACGCTTCGAGAATCGGCATGCCGGCAATCGGCGATTTCGGGTCGTTCTTGGCTGCCGGGTTCACCACGTCGTTGGCGCCGAGCACCAGCACCACGTCGGCCTGGCCGAACTCGGAGTTGATGTCTTCCATCTCGAACACCTGGTCGTAAGGCACTTCGGCCTCGGCCAGTAATACGTTCATGTGGCCCGGCATCCGGCCGGCAACCGGGTGAATCGCATACTTCACGGTCACGCCGCGGTGGCTCAGCTTCTCGGTCAGCTCCTTCAAGGCGTGCTGCGCGCGAGCCACCGCCAGGCCATAGCCTGGAACGATGATTACGGTGTCGGCGTTGGTCAGCAGGAAGGTGGCATCGTCCGCCGAACCGGATTTCACCGGACGGGCTTCTTTGGCGCCTGCCGGGCCAGCGTCCGCGGTGTTGCCGAAACCGCCGAGTAGCACATTGAAGAAAGAACGGTTCATCGCCTTGCACATGATGTACGAGAGGATCGCACCGCTTGAGCCCACCAGCGAGCCGGCAATGATCAGCATCGAGTTGTTCAGCGAGAAGCCGATACCCGCTGCCGCCCAACCGGAGTAGCTGTTGAGCATCGACACCACGACGGGCATGTCGGCGCCGCCGATCGGGATGATGATCAGCACGCCCATTACGAAGGCCAGGATCAGCATCAGGGCAAAGGCGCTGAAGTTACCGGTCAGCATGAACGTGACACCCAGTGCCAGCGTCGCCAGACCCAGCAGCAGGTTCAGTTTGTGCTGACCGCTGAACTGTACTGGTGCGCCCTGGAACAGGCGGAACTTGTACTTGCCCGATAGCTTGCCAAACGCGATCA
Organism: Pseudomonas sp. DF5; assembly: GCF_058148225.1. NCBI lineage: Bacteria > Pseudomonadati > Pseudomonadota > Gammaproteobacteria > Pseudomonadales > Pseudomonadaceae > Pseudomonas > Pseudomonas sp. DF5. The sequence goes on along the minus strand of NZ_JBYVYM010000027.1, from coordinate 5,919 downwards.
CCGAACCGGAGAAGGTGATTGCACCGATGGCCGCGCCGAGGAACAGCTCCAGACGGTTGCCCGCCGGAATCGAATCGCCCAGATGTTTAACGATGCCCAACGATTGCGGCTCGACGACGGCTGCAATGGCGATGAACACCGCTGCCAGACCGATCATGCTGTGCATGAAGGCGACCAGCTCCGGCATTTTGGTCATTTCAACGCGCTTGGCCATGATCGAACCGGCGGTACCGCCGGCCAGCAGACCGACGATGACGTAGCCGATGCCGGCGGTAGCACCGCCTTGCTCAATGGAGAGCGCCGCCAGCTTATAGATGAGACCGATGGTGGTGAGGATCGCCAAGGCCATGCCGAGCATGCCGTACACGTTGCCGCGCCGCGACGTGGTCGGGTGCGACAGGCCTTTGAGGGCCTGGATGAAGCAGATCGACGCGATCAGGTACAGCGTCGTTACCAGATTCATGCTCATTACTTGGGCGCCTCTTCTTGTACGGCTTTCGGGGCTTTTTTCTTGAACATCTCAAGCATGCGACGGGTGACCAGGAAACCACCGAACACGTTCACGGCCGCCAGAGCCACCGCCAGGGTGCCCATGGTTTTGCCCAATGGTGTTATGGTCAAGGCGGCCGCCAGCATCGCGCCGACGATCACAATCGCCGAAATGGCGTTGGTCACCGCCATCAATGGCGTGTGCAGTGCAGGTGTAACGTTCCAGACCACGTGATAACCGACATAAATCGCCAGCACGAAGATGATCAGGTTGTAGATACCGGGGGAGATAAGCTCTTCCATCGTCTGAATCCCTGCTTAGGCGTTTTTGCGGATGACTTGGCCGTCGCGGCACATCAGGCACGCAGCGACGATGTCGTCTTCTAGGTTCACTTCGAACTGGCCTTCCTTGTTGAAGACCAGCTTCAGGAAGTCCAGCAGGTTGCGTGCGTACAGCGCCGAAGCGTCTGCCGCCACCGCACCGGCCAGATTGGTCGGGCCGACAATAGTCACGCCATTCGAGACCACGACCTGGTCCGCCACGGTCAGCGGGCAGTTGCCGCCCTGGGCTGCAGCGAGGTCGATAACCACCGAGCCTGGCTTCATCTGCGCCACGGTTTCGGCGCTGAGCAGCGTCGGCGCCTTGCGGCCCGGGATCAGTGCGGTGGTGATGACGATGTCAGCCTGCTTGGCGCGCTCGTGAACGGCCAGGGCCTGGCGCTGCATCCAGCTGGCCGGCATGGGGCGCGCATAACCGCCGACACCGACGGCGCATTCGCGCTCTTCATCGGTTTCGTACGGCACGTCGACGAATTTCGCACCCAGGGATTCGATTTGTTCCTTCACCGCAGGGCGCACATCGGACGCTTCGATCACGGCACCCAGACGTTTTGCCGTGGCAATCGCCTGCAAACCGGCAACACCGGCACCGAGAATCAGCACGCGCGCCGCTTTCACGGTACCCGCGGCGGTCATCAGCATCGGCATGAAGCGTGGGTAGTAGTGAGCGGCCAGCAGCACGGACTTATAGCCGGCGATGTTCGCTTGGGAGGACAGCACATCCAGGCTCTGGGCGCGGGAAGTACGTGGCGCAGCTTCCAGCGCAAACGCGGTAATGCCGCATTCGGCCAGTTTGGCGATGGTTTCATTGCTGAACGGGTTGAGCATGCCCACCACGACGGTGCCGCTCTTGATCAGCGCCAGTTCGCTGTCGCTGGGGGCGACCACCTTGAGAATCAGCTCGGCACCAAACGCGTCGTTGGCGCTGCCAATGGTTGCGCCTGCCGCTTCATAAGCACTGTCGACAATGCTGGCATTAACGCCGGCACCGCTTTGTACAGTGACCTTATGACCCTGGCCGATCAGCTTCTTGATGGTTTCCGGGGTTGCAGCAACCCGTGTTTCACCCGTCTGGGTTTCGAGAGGAACACCAATGTGCACGTCAAATCTCCTGCTTGATCTTATTGAGTAAACCCAGGCACTTCGGATGGTGCGACTGGGGGCGGCCGATCAGCACGATCCCGCCGAATCAGGGCGGGGCGCGGCATTTTGCAGGCGAACTTTATGCCCTTCAAGGGATTATGACGGGTGACGGAAAATTAACTACAAGTCACCCCGTGACCGAATGTCGCACCTTTCCGTTAAGTCCCTTGCAGGCCGTGGCTTCTAAGGATTTTTGCCGAAATTCAAGAATTTACACATCCGCACGGTGAATAGGTTGTCATTGCTTGCCAATAGAGGCTCAAAGCCACGTACTCAAACGCTTGTGGGACGTTTGTGCTGCTTTTCGGTACAGTCTGTCAATATGCGACAAATACTTATATCTGTAGTGCTTTTGTTTTGTTGACTACGAGATCAGTTAATTGGTGTGAGCCTTTATCCTTCTAGGTTGTAGCTGTGTGCCTGATTTATCAGCCAATCGCGAAATGCCTTCAAAGAGGCTGATTCGACCTTTCGATCAGGAATCATCAGGTAGTAGGCCTTGATGCTTGCTAGTGCTTGAGCATTGGCAATAACCAGGCGCTTCTCCGCCAATTCGCGCTGAATCAGGAATGGAGGAATCAGCGCGATCCCCATGTCATGCATTGCCGCTTGGGCGAGCATGGAGAATAGCTCGTAACGCGGTCCTGTCATGTCTCGCGGGATATTCAGGTTCTGCGAGTTGAACCATTGGCGCCAGGCATAGGGGCGGGTGGTCTGTTGCAGCAAGGGCAACTCGGCGATTTCACTGGGGCTCAGGTTGGTTTTTTGGCCCAGCAGCGTGGGGCTGCACACCGGCATCGGATTCTCGCCCATTAGCCTGTGGGATTCGGTACCCGGCCAGTCGGCGTCGCCAAAATAAATGGCGGCATCGAAGTCGGTATCGGCAAACAGGAAGGGGCGCGTACGGTTGGTGAGGTTGACCGTTACTTCCGGGTGTTTGTGCTGGAAGTCCTTGAGTCGTGGCAGCAGCCATTGCGTGCCGAAGGTCGGAACCACCGCCAGTTCGATCGCATTGGCGCCTTGTTGGCCCATCACCGACAAGGTGTCCCGTTCAACCGCGTCGAGTTGAGTGGCTACCCTGCGGCTGTAGGAAAGCCCGGTTTCTGTCAGTTTCACTCCGCGCCGCGAACGTCGGAACAGTTCGACATTGAGGAACTCCTCAAGGCTGGCAATCTGTCGGCAAATCGCTCCCTGAGTGAGAGAAAGCTCCTGGGCGGCCTTGGTAAAGCTCTCGTGGCGTGCTGCCGCTTCGAAGCTGATCAGTGCTGTTGTGCTGGGGATCTTTCTGCGCATGTACGTCAACCTCACTAATGCTTCGTATAAAGGCGATTTTGCAACGTTTCGAAGTGAGAAATTAGCACAACAGTATGCATAATCCTCGTTTGCCGGGGCGCCGAACCCGGCCTAGGATCAACCCACGTTATTTGACCCGATTCGAGAGGACTCACTCATGGGCGGTAAAGCTAGCTTCAACTGGATCGATCCCCTGCTGCTGGATCAACAGCTCACTGAAGAAGAACGCATGATTCGCGACACGGCTGCGCAATTCGCTCAGCAGAAGCTCGCGCCGCGTGTTCTCGAAGCTTTCCGTCATGAGAAGACTGACCCGGCGATCTTCCGTGAGATGGGGGAGGTGGGGCTGCTGGGTGCGACCATCCCTGAGCAATACGGTGGCAGCGGCCTGAACTACGTCAGCTACGGTCTGATTGCCCGTGAGGTGGAGCGTGTCGACTCCGGCTATCGCTCGATGATGAGTGTGCAGTCCTCGCTGGTCATGGTGCCGATCAACGAATTCGGTACCGAAGCCCAGAAGCAGAAGTACCTGCCGAAACTGGCCTCGGGCGAATGGATCGGTTGCTTCGGTCTGACCGAGCCCAACCACGGTTCCGACCCGGGCGCGATGATTACTCGTGCACGCAAGGTGGAAGGTGGCTACAGCCTCACCGGCAGTAAGATGTGGATCACCAATAGCCCGATCGCTGATGTATTCGTGGTTTGGGCCAAGGACGATGCGGGCGATATTCGTGGCTTTGTGCTGGAGAAGGGCTGGAAAGGTCTGAGCGCTCCGGCGATTCACGGCAAGGTTGGCCTGCGTGCATCCATCACCGGCGAGATCGTCATGGACAGCGTGTTTGTTCCTGAAGAGAACATCTTCCCGGATGTCCGTGGTTTGAAGGGTCCTTTTACCTGCCTTAACTCGGCGCGTTACGGCATTTCCTGGGGCGCGCTGGGCGCTGCCGAGTTTTGCTGGCACACCGCTCGCCAGTACACCCTGGATCGTCAGCAGTTCGGTCGTCCACTGGCGGCCACTCAGTTGATCCAGAAGAAGCTGGCTGACATGCAGACCGAAATCACTCTGGCGCTGCAAAGCTGCCTGCGTCTGGGTCGTATGAAGGATGAAGGTACTGCCGCGGTCGAGATCACTTCGATGATGAAGCGCAACTCCTGCGGCAAGTCTCTCGACATCGCCCGTATGGCGCGCGACATGTTGGGTGGCAACGGTATCTCCGATGAGTTCGGTGTAGCTCGCCACCTGGTCAATCTGGAAGTGGTGAATACCTATGAAGGTACGCATGACGTCCATGCGCTGATTCTCGGTCGCGCGCAGACCGGCCTCCAGGCGTTCTATTAATAGGAGAACGGCCATGGGCGCGCTTTCGCATCTACGGGTACTGGATTTATCGCGAGTGCTTGCCGGGCCTTGGGCTGGGCAGATCCTGGCGGACCTTGGCGCCGAAGTCATCAAGGTCGAGCGCCCGGGCAATGGTGATGACACGCGCGCCTGGGGGCCTCCGTTCCTTAAAGACGCCTATGGCGAAAACACTAGCGAGGCGGCCTATTACTTGTCCGCCAACCGCAACAAGCAATCGGTGACTATCGACTTCACGCGGCCCGAGGGGCAGCAACTGGTGCGTGAGCTGGCGGCGAAGTCGGACATCCTCATCGAGAACTTCAAGGTCGGTGGTCTTGCGGCTTATGGGCTGGACTATGAGTCGCTCAAGGTGGCCAATCCGAAGCTGATCTATTGCTCGATCACCGGCTTCGGTCAGACCGGTCCGTACGCCAAGCGTGCGGGTTATGACTTCATGATCCAGGGCTTGGGCGGTCTGATGAGTTTGACCGGTCGCCCCGAAGGAGATGAAGGTGCAGGCCCGGTGAAAGTCGGCGTGGCGCTGACAGATATCTTGACTGGGCTCTATTCAACGGTGGCGATCCTGGCTGCGCTGGCACATCGGGATCATGGCGGTCGCGGTCAGCATATCGATATGGCATTGCTGGACGTTCAGGTGGCGTGTCTGGCCAACCAGGCGATGAACTACCTGACTACAGGCGTTGCGCCTAAACGGCTGGGCAACGCACACCCGAATATCGTGCCTTATCAGGATTTTCCTACGGCTGATGGCGACTTCATCCTCACCGTGGGTAACGATGGGCAGTTCCGCAAGTTTGCGGAAGTGGCTGGGCAGCCACAGTGGGCAGATGATCCGCGTTTTGCGACCAATAAGTTAAGGGTGGCAAATCGGGCGGTGCTGATTCCACTGATCCGTCAGGCGACTGTGTTCAAGACCACCGCTGAGTGGGTGATGCAACTGGAGCGGGCAGGCGTGCCGTGTGGGCCGATCAATGATCTGGCGCAGGTGTTTGCCGATCCTCAGGTTAGGGCTCGTGGGTTGGCTATTGAGTTGCCCCATGCTTTGGCCGGGATGGTGCCGCAGGTTGCGAGCCCGATACGTCTGTCCGATACGCCGGTGGAGTACCGTAGCGCCCCCCCTTTATTGGGTGAGCACACGCTGGAGGTGCTGCAGCGAGTATTGGGTCTGGATGCCGACGCAGTCGCTGCTTTCAAAGAGACGGGGGTGCTCTGAAGTCCCTCTTCTATATAAGGGAGTGCCTTTGCTCTCTTATATAGAAGGAAAACGGGTGTTTTTCCGGCTTTCTGCAAGCTAT
>NZ_JBYVYM010000026.1:0-109963 GCF_058148225.1 Pseudomonas sp. DF5 | reverse complement strand
GGGATCACCTAAATCCTGTGGGAGCGGGCTTGCCCGCGAAGAGGCCCGACCAGACACCGCAGAACCCAACGGTTATTCCCCGGAGAACCGCAATGACTGACACCCCCATGACCCCCACCGAATTCGAAGCGGCCCTGCGCGTCAAAGGCGCCTATTACCACATCCATCATCCATTCCACCAAGCGATGTACGCCGGGCGCGCCACCCGCGAGCAGATCCAGGGCTGGGTCGCCAATCGCTTCTACTATCAGGTGAACATTCCACTGAAGGACGCGGCAATCCTCGCCAACTGTCCGGACCGCGACGTGCGGCGGGAATGGCTGCAACGGATTCTCGACCATGACGGAGTCCCCGGCAGCGAAGGCGGCATCGAAGCCTGGTTGCGTCTGGGCGAAGCGGTGGGGCTGGATCGCGAACAAATTCTCTCGCAAGAGTTGGTGCTGCCGGGTGTGCGATTTGCCGTGGACGCCTACGTCAATTTCGCCCGCCGTGCTTGTTGGCAGGAAGCGGCCAGCAGTTCGCTGACCGAGCTGTTCGCGCCGCAGATCCATCAGTCTCGGCTCGACGCCTGGCCCAGCCATTACCCATGGATCGACCCGGCCGGTTACGACTATTTCCGTACGCGCCTGAGCCAGGCCCGGCGCGATGTCGAGCATGGTTTGCGGATCACCCTGGCGCATTACGTCACGGTCGAGGGCCAGCAGCGCATGCTGGAGATTCTGCAGTTCAAGCTTGATGTGCTGTGGAGCATGCTCGACGCAATGAGCATGGCCTATGAGCTGGACCGCCCGCCGTATCACACCGTCACCACCGATCGGGTCTGGCACCGGGGGATCGCCCTGTGAACGCGGTCGAACAGCAACCCGGCCCACCGTTGTGGCTGTTGGCGGAGCTGACCTATCGCTGCCCGCTGCAATGCCCGTATTGCTCCAATCCCTTGGATTTCGCCCAACAGGGTGAGGAGTTGAGCACAGAAGAGTGGATCCGGGTGTTTCGCGAAGCCAGGGAGATGGGCGCCGCGCAACTGGGGTTTTCCGGTGGCGAGCCGTTGGTGCGCCAGGACCTGGCCGAGCTGATCAAGGCCGCGCGGGATATGGGTTACTACACTAACCTGATCACCTCGGGTATCGGCCTGACCGAGCAGAAGGTCCGCGACTTCAAGGTCGCCGGGCTGGACCACATCCAGATCAGCTTTCAGGCCGCCGACGAAGCGGTCAACAACATGCTCGCAGGATCACGCAAGGCCTTCGCCCAGAAACTGGCCATGGCCCGGGCGGTGAAAGCCCAGGGCTACCCGATGGTGCTGAACTTCGTTACCCATCGGCACAACATCGACCAGATCGCGCAGATCATCGAGCTGTGCCTGGAGCTGGAGGCGGATTTCGTCGAGTTGGCGACCTGCCAGTTCTATGGCTGGGCCGAACTCAACCGCGTCGGCCTGTTGCCGACCCGCGAACAATTGCAGCGCGCCGAGCGCATCACCAACGAGTATCGCCAGCGGCTTGAGGCCGAGGGCCACCCGTGCAAGCTGATTTTCGTCACCCCGGACTACTACGAAGAGCGCCCCAAGACCTGCATGAATGGCTGGGCCAACCTGTTTCTCGACATCACCCCGGACGGCACGGCGTTGCCTTGTCATAGCGCGCGTCAGCTGCCGGTGCAGTTCCCCAATGTGCGCGAGCACAGCGTCGAACATATCTGGAACGACTCCTTCGGTTTCAACCGGTTTCGTGGCAATGACTGGATGAAAGAGCCGTGCCGTTCCTGCGATGAAAAGCATAAGGACCTGGGCGGATGCCGCTGCCAGGCGTTCATGCTCACGGGGGACGCGAGCAACGCCGACCCGGTGTGCAGCAAGTCGCCGCACCACAGCGTCATCCTCAAGGCCCGGGACGAAGCCGACGCGCCGGGGCAGGGCATGGAACACCTGACCTTGCGCAATGAAAAGGCTTCGCGGCTGATCTATCGCGGATAAATCGAACAGCACCACGTAAGCCGTCATGCGATCTGTAGCAGCTGGCGAAGCTTGCGTTCGGTGGTAGCAGCTGTCGAGCTCGCGAGGCTGCGTTCGGCTGCGAAGCAGTCGTAAAATCCAGCCATTTCGGTGCGTCAGGGACACCACGGCAACCGGACTCGCGACTGCTGCGCAGCCGAACGCAGCCTCGCGAGCTCGGCAGCTGCTACAACGAATGCGTCGCGGCTGAAATTGGCTCCCACAGGGATCTTCGTGCACCCCGGGTAGTTGCTACCCATTGGTCTGATTGCATTCGCAGCCGGATGCTTTAGTGTTGGCTTTACCTTTCAAAACAATAAAAACAGGCTTTCCAATGAGCCAGAATCTCAGTCAACTGCGTAAATTCGTTTCACCTGAAATCATCTTCGGTGCCGGCTGTCGGCATAACGTCGGCAACTACGCCAAGACCTTCGGCGCCCGCAAGGTGCTGGTGGTCAGCGACCCCGGTGTGATCGCCGCCGGTTGGGTCGCGGATGTCGAGGCCAGCCTGCAAGCCCAGGGCATCGATTACTTTGTGTACAGCGACGTTTCGCCCAACCCGCGGATCGAGGAAGTGATGCTTGGCGCCGAGCTGTACCGGGAGAATCACTGCGATGTGATCGTCGCGGTCGGCGGCGGCAGCCCGATGGATTGCGGCAAGGGCATCGGCATCGTCGTCGCCCACGGGCGCAACATTCTTGAATTCGAGGGCGTGGACACCCTGCGCATGCCCAGTCCGCCGCTGATCCTGATCCCGACCACCGCCGGCACGTCGGCCGATGTGTCGCAGTTCGTGATCATCTCCAATCAGCAAGAACGCATGAAATTCTCCATCGTCAGCAAGGCCGCGGTGCCGGACGTGTCGCTGATCGACCCGGAAACCACCCTGAGCATGGACCCGTTCCTGTCGGCCTGTACCGGCATCGACGCGTTGGTCCACGCCATAGAGGCCTTCGTTTCCACCGGACACGGGCCGCTCACCGATCCCCATGCGCTGGAGGCGATGCGGCTGATCAACGGCAATCTGGTGCAGATGATCGCCAACCCGAACGACATCGCCCTGCGGGAAAAGATCATGCTCGGCAGCATGCAGGCCGGGCTGGCATTCTCCAACGCGATCCTTGGCGCGGTGCACGCCATGTCCCACAGCCTCGGTGGATTCCTCGATCTGCCTCACGGTTTGTGCAACGCGGTGCTGGTGGAACACGTGGTGGCGTTCAACTACAGCTCGGCGCCGGAGCGCTTCAAGGTGATTGCCGAGACCTTCGGCATCGATTGTCGCGGCCTGAACCACCGGCAGATTTGCGGGCGTCTGGTCGACCACTTGATCGCCCTCAAACACGCCATCGGCTTCCACGAAACCCTGGGCCTGCACGGGGTGAGTACGTCGGACATTCCGTTCCTGTCGCAACATGCCATGGATGACCCCTGCATCCTTACCAACCCGCGCGAGTCCAGTCAGCGCGACGTCGAGGTCGTCTATGGCGAAGCCCTCTGACGAACAGCAACGGGCGCTGACCGGGTTACTCGGGCTGGGCAATCACTCGGCGCGCAAGAGTCATTACCCGGAACTGGCCGCGCGCCTGGATGAACTGGAGGCCGAGCGCAATCGCTACAAATGGTTGTTCGAAAACGCCGTGCACGGAATCTTCCAGGCCAGCCTGCAGGAAGGCATGCGCGCCGCCAACCCGGCGCTGGCGCGGATGCTTGGCTATCAGGACCCGCAGGAGGTGCTGTTTTCCCTGACGGACCTGGCGGGCACGCTGTTCGTCGGCGGCGCGCAAGAGCTGGAAGGCATCGGCGAAGTCCTCCAGCGTGAGCGCAGCCTGCTGGGCTATGAAACCCAGCTGCGGCGCAAGGACGGCACTGTCCTCGACGTGTTGATGAACCTGCTGCTCAAACCGGATCAGGAAGGCCTGGTGGAGGGGTTCGTCGCCGACATCACCGAACGAAAACAGGCCCAGGAGCGCTTGCAACAGCTCAATGATCAACTGGAGCAACGGGTCACCGCGCGCACCAATGAGTTGCTGGAAGCCGCCGAAGCCTTGCGCGACGCCCGTGATGCCGCCGAAGCGGCCAATCGCAGCAAGGACAAATACCTCGCCGCCGCCAGCCACGACTTGCTGCAACCGCTCAACGCCGCGCGTTTGTTGATCTCGACCTTGCGCGAACGGCATTTGCCCGACGTCGAACAGGTGCTGGTGGAGCGCACCCATCAGGCACTGGAAGGGGCCGAAGACCTGCTCACCGACCTGCTGGATATTTCCCGGCTCGATCAGGCTGCGGTGAAACCGGACATCGCCCTGTACCGCCTCGATGAATTGTTCGCGCCACTGGTCTCGGAGTTTCAGTCGGTGGCCGCGGCGACCGGGTTGAACCTGCGGGTGCACATGGGTGATTACGCGATTCATACCGACTTGCGCCTGATGACCCGCATTCTGCGCAACTTCCTCAGCAATGCCTGCCGCTACACCGACGACGGCAGCATCCTGCTGGGTGCCCGGCGCCGGGGCAACGCGCTGCGAATCGAAGTCTGGGACACCGGGCGCGGGATCCCGGCGGATCGTCTCGACTCGATCTTCCTCGAATTCAACCAACTGGACGTTGGCCGCGCCGCCGATCGCAAGGGCGTGGGCCTGGGACTGGCGATTGTCGAACGCATCGCCAAGATCCTCGATTACCGGATTCAGGTGCATTCGCGGCCAGGGCGCGGTTCGATGTTCAGCATCGAGGTGCCGATTTCCCGTGAGATTCCACTGCCGATCAGCCAGGCCGCACCGCAGCCGAGTACCGGCAACCCGTTGCCGGGCCGGCGCCTGTTGGTGCTGGACAACGAAGTCAGCATCCTTGAAAGCATGAGCGCGCTGCTCGGGCAGTGGGGCTGCGAGGTGGTCACCGCCACCGATGAGGCCACCGCGCTGGCGGCCTTGCAAGGGCAGGCGCCGGAACTGATTCTGGCGGATTACCACCTCGATCACGGGGTGGTGGGCTGTGAAGTGGTCCGGCATCTGCGCGAGCATTTCAGCCGGACGATACCAGCGGTGATCATCACCGCCGACCGCACCGATCAGTGTCGACGCTCGTTGCAGCGACTCGACGCGCCATTGCTGAACAAACCGGTGAAGCCCGGCAAGTTGCGTGCGGTGTTGAGTCAGTTGTTGGCGTAGCGAGCCTTGAAAAGATCGCAGTCTGCGATCTTTTCATTCCAGTTTTGGCGGTGATTTGGCTCAGTGGTTGTACGCCGCCTCGGTGTTATCGATCAGCGGGTTCTTTTCGGTCAGCACGATCTGGGCAATCTGATCCTTGCGCATGAAGCTGACCTTCGGATGGGACTTGGCGTAACGGATGAAACGTTCCACCGCCTCGACCATCGCCGGGGTGCCGCCGATCCGGTCATGCAGGCTCACCGACATCATCCGCCGCCGGCTGGCGCCTTCGGCGTACAGGCGGTCGAATTCCAGCACCAATTGCCGGTAGAACTGTTGCGCCGAGAAGTGCCGGCCTTCAATCAACACGATATCGTTGTTGCGCAGGGTGTAAGGCACTACGGCGAATTTCTTGCCACGAACCAGTGTCACAAACGGCTCGTCGCGGCTGACGTCATCGATGTGATAGGTGAAGTTCAGATCCTGCAGCACTTTCAGGGTATTGGGGCTGCGCCGCAGCCAGTTGGCGTTGTAGCCCACGGAGCGCTGGCCGGTGAGTTTCTGCACCGCGTCGACGCCGTCGCCGATGAAGGCTTTCTCTTGTTCGTAGCTCATGTTGTAGGAGTCGGCCCAGCGCATGCCGTGGGCGGCGACTTCATGGCCTCGGTCGGCGATCGCCCGCACCAGTTCGGGGTGTTTCAACGCCGCTTCGCCCACCACATGGGACGTGACCTTGATGCCGTTGCGGTCCCATAAGTCGAGCATCCGCCACAGGCCTTCCTTGTAGCCATAGTCGAACCAGGTCTGTGCCGGCATGTCCGGGTAACCCTTGGGCAATGGAGTGCCGGAGAACGGACTTTCGGCACCGTCGGGCTGGCCGCCGGTTTCGAATTGCATAGAGAACGAAATCACCAGTTGCGAGCCATCCGGCCACGGGCGTTCCTGGGCGAACGCGAGGGACGGCAGCAGCAGGGCGGCGGCCAGCAGATTTTTCAGCCAGCGGGGGGAGCGTTGCCAATGGGCAGTGGTCATAGGGGGCACCTTTTGAGTTGAACAGTGCCGTGAGGGTGTCATTTGGCGCACCCCGGAAAAATCCGCCGCGAGCGAGAAGACTTTTAAACAGAATTTACGAATCCCGCCGTACACATAATCCAGTATGGGAGCGGGCCTGTGGCGAGGGATTTGTGTTTCAGCTGTGGCAAACTGATCACACTCCTTGAACCAAGGCCACTGAATGAATCACTACACCCCGCGCGACTGGCAGCCCCACGAGCGGCCCAGCCTGCCCGGATCGCCCTCGACGCCGTTGCACTCCAACCCCAGGCGGCTGGCCTACGCGCTGGTGGGTGTGTTGGTGGCATTGACCGGTGGTCTCGGCAACTCGCTGGTGGTCGCCAACCTTCCGTACCTGCAAGGCGCGCTGGGCGCGACCACGGCCGAGATGGCCTGGCTGCCGGCGGCTTACGTGATGACCAACGTGTCGATGAACCTGCTGCTGGTGAAGTTTCGTCAGCAGTTCGGCCTGCGGGCGTTCACCGAAGTGTTCCTGATGCTTTATGCGCTGGTGACCTTCGGCCATCTGTTCGTCAACGACCTGAGTTCGGCGATCGCCGTGCGCGCGGCCCACGGCATGGTCGGCGCGGCGTTGAGCTCGTTGGGCCTGTATTACATGATTCAGGCCTTCCCGGCGAAGTGGCGGATGAAGGCGCTGGTATTGGGCCTCGGTACCTCGCAACTGGCCTTGCCCATGGCGCGGTTGTTCTCCGAAGACCTGTTGCAGATCGCCGAATGGCGCGGGCTGTATCTGTTCGAACTGGGCTTGGCGCTGTTGTCCCTGGGCTGCGTGTTTCTGCTGAAACTGCCGCCGGGTGATCGCTTCAAGACCTTCGAAAAACTCGACTTCCTGACCTTCGCCATCCTCGCCAGCGGCGTGGCCTTGCTTTGCGCGGTGTTGTCTTTGGGGCGGATCGACTGGTGGCTCGAAGCGCAGTGGATCGGGGTGGCCTCGGCGGCTTCGATCGTGTTGATCCTCACGGGCCTGGCCATCGAGCACAACCGCAGCAATCCGATGCTGATGACCCGCTGGCTCGGCAGCGGGGTGATGATTCGCCTGGCCCTGGCGGTGATCCTGATCCGCATGGTGACGTCGGAGCAGTCCACCGGGGCGGTGGGGTTCATGCAGGCGCTGAACATGAGCAGTCAGCAGCTGCACAGCCTGTATGTGGTGATGTTGATCGGCAGTATCGCTGGCCTTGCCACCAGCGCCCTGACCATCGACCCCAAGCACCTGATCATGCCGCTGAACATCTCCTTGGCGCTGATGGCGGTCGGTTCGGTGATGGACAGTTATTCGAACAATCTGACCCGCCCGGAAAACCTGTATTTCAGCCAGTTTCTGCTGGCCTTCGGCGGGACGTTCTTCCTTGGTCCGACCATGGTCTACGGCATGCGCAACGTGCTGTCCAGCCCGCGCAACCTGGTGAGTTTCTCGGTGCTGTTCGGTATCTGCCAGAACCTCGGCGGCCTGATTGGCGCGGCATTGCTGGGGACGTTCCAGATCGCGCGCGAGAAGTTTCATTCCAGTCACATCGTCGAGCAACTGACCTTGCTCGACCCGCGTGTGGCGGCGCGGGTCCAGAGCGGCGGCAACGCGGTCAGCTCGATGATCGCCGACCCAAGCCTGCGTAACCTGCAGGGCATCCGCAGCCTGGCCGCAGCGGCCACCCGCGAAGCCAATATCCTGGCCTACAACGACGTGTTTATGCTGATCGCCGTGATTGCGGTGCTGACCATGATCTGGATTTCCATTCGCGCCCTGTGGCTGATGAGCACTACCCAAGCCGTTGCCCCGGCGCCTGCCACTCCAACCAAACAAACCAGCGGTGCCACTTCTTCATGACCGAACCGACCACCACGACCACCAACACTATTGCCGCCACCCCCGAAGGCGTGACGCCGCCGTCCTCGCCGGGCACCGAACCGCGTTCGCTGCGGGTGCGGATCATGTCGTCCCTGGGCTTTGCGGCAATTGCCATCGTCGGTGTACTGATCGTGTTGTACGCCTGGCAACTGCCGCCGTTCAGCAGCGCGGTCGAGACCACGGAAAACGCCCTGGTGCGTGGGCAGGTGACGATCATCGGCCCACAGCTCAGCGGTTATGTGTACGAAGTGCCGGTGCAGGATTTTCAGTTCGTGAAGGCCGGGGATTTGCTGGTGCGTCTCGACGACCGCATCTACAAGCAGCGTCTCGATCAGTCCCTGGCGCAACTGGCGGTGGAGAAAGCCGCGCTGGCCAACGCGGTGCAGCAACGCAACAGCGCCGAAGCGACCATCAAGTTGCGTCAGGCTGCGGTCGCCGATGCCCAGGCACAGTTGCACAAAAGTGAAGCGGATCTGCGCCGTAACAAAGAGCTGGTCGGTGATGGTTCGGTGTCGAAACGCGAGCTGGACGTGACCCTGGCCGCCAACGCCCAGACCGTTGCCGCCGTGGCGCAAGCCCAGGCCAATCTGGACATTGCCCGCCAGGATCTGCAAACGGTGATCGTCAATCGTGGCTCGCTGGAAGCGGCGGTGGCCAGTGCTGAAGCGGCGGTGCAACTGGCGCGGATCGACCTGTCGAACACCCGCGTGGTGGCGCCGCGCGACGGTCAACTCGGGCAGATTGGCGTGCGCCTTGGCGCCTACGTCAACTCCGGGGCGCAGCTGATGGCGCTGGTGCCGAACCAGTTGTGGGTGATCGCCAACATGAAGGAAACCCAGATGGACAACGTGCGGGTCGGTCAGCCGGTGAGCTTCACCGTCGATGCGCTGAACCACCAGAAATTCCACGGGCGGGTGCAGCGGATTTCACCGGCCACAGGCTCCGAGTTCAGTCTGCTGCAGGCTGACAATGCCACGGGCAACTTCGTCAAGATCGCCCAGCGGGTGCCGGTGCGGATCAGCGTCGATGCCGATCAGGAGCAGAGTGAGCGGCTGCGGCCGGGGATGTCGGTGGTGGTGAGTATTGATACCGCTGCGCCGATTACCCCTGACTGACACCGCCCTTGTAGGAGCGAGGCTTGCCCGCGAAGAGGGACTGTCAGCCGACATCAATGTTGAATGACAGACCGCTTTCGCGGGCAAGCCTCGCTCCTACAGGGGAGGTGTGTTTCAGGTGGCGATCATTGGGGGCAGGGTGCCCAGCAGTGAAACCGCCGCCACCGCGCCGATCCCCAGTAACCATTCCAGCACAACGCTGGCACGCAGCAGGCCCGGGCGCTGTTGGCAATCCTCGATCCGCAACCGATTGAACAGCGCCAACCCCAGCATCGCGATCACCAGCACAACCTTGATCAACAGAATCAGCGCAAACCCGGACAGCAACGGCGTCGGCCAGAACACGCCGGTCAGTACGCGCACGTTGATCAGGCCGGTCATCACCAACCCCGCCACCAACGTGTAACCGATCCCGCTGAAGCGTTGCAGTATCGCGCTCAAGGGATGATCGTCCGGTTGGCGCAGGATCATCACCAGCAACATCAACCCACCGAGCCAGGCGCCGACGCACGTCAGGTGAACAATCTGGTTGAGGATTAACAGTTGGCCTTGCAGGCCATCGAGCATGGCGCCATGACCGACCGGGGCCAGGGTCGCCAGCAGCAGGCTGGCAAGGCCGATGCGCCAGGCCATGTTGGAACGCCAGGGCGTCAACAACAATGCCACGAGCAACAGATTGAGCAGCAGATGCCAGCGCCACACCTGACCGAAAAAGGTATTGCTCAGCACCAGGCTCAGCGTCGCCGGGTCGAATGCCGCCTCCGGGGAACTGGCCATGCTGGCGGTGATCAGTAGCAACCAGCCGACGCCGCTGAGTAACGCCACCACGCTGAGCCAGCGGGTCACTCGCGCCAGTGCCGGATCCAGCCACTTCGTTTCGCGGCCCAGCAGCAAAGGCCTGAACACCCAGGCCCCGAACAACATCAGCACCACGGTGAAATGCAGGAAGCGGCACAGCACCAGCGCATCGGTCATGAATTACTGACCCACCTTGAAGCGGTAGGCGCCTTCACTTTTATGGGTGTCGACCGACACGGCGTGCCATTCGACTTTGTAATCACCTGCGGCCAACGGCGCTGCCGGGGTGACGACCAGGGTTTTCTTGTCGCTGCCTTCGGTGGAGAGGCTTTTTACCGGTACGTCGGCACCGTCCTTGCTGATCGTCACTTTGGTGAATGTCGCTTCAACCCCTTCGGAAAACACCAGGCGCAGTTCCGTAGGCGCGCTCACCGTGCTGTCGGCCGCCGGGGTCTGGCTTTTCAGATGGGCGTGGGCAAACACCGATGAGGCGGCGAGCAGCGAGCCGAGCAGGGCAGTGGTGGTCAGGGCGTTCTTGAGCAGCATCGTGAAGATCTCGCAGGCTAGTTCAAAGTGGCGGGCAGTTTACCTGCCGCAGGGCCGCTCTACGAAGTTTCGTTTTCCCCTGTCGCCGCGACGTAGAGCGGATGCTAGTCTTGAGCAACGCTGTTGTCAGGGAGCCCTCATGGGCAATCACAAGATCGAGATTCGTCGCAGTAACGTCGAAAAAATCCTGTTGGCGGCCGAAAAGGTCTTCGCCGAAAAAGGCTTCGGCAGCACCGCCATGGCCGACATCGCCGCCGAAGTGCAACTGCCGCGCTCCAACCTGCATTACTACTTCAGCACCAAGAGCGAGCTGTACAGCGCGGTGCTCCTGGGTTTGCTGGATGTCTGGAAGCAGGACGCCCTGTGCTTCGAAATGTTCGACGACCCGCGCGTGGTGCTCAGCAGCTACATCCGCGCCAAGATGAACCATTCCCGCAGCCGGCCGTACGGTTCGAAAGTCTGGGCCAACGAAATCATCCACGGCGCGCCGACCCTCGGTGAGAAGCTGGACGCGAGCCTGTACGACTGGGCCAAGATGAAGGAAGCGAAAATTCGCCAGTGGGTGGAAGACAAACGCATCCTGCCGGTAGAGCCGTCCAGCCTGCTGTACATGATCTGGGCCTCGACCCAGCACTACGCCGACTTCGATCATCAGGTGAACATCCTTAATGATCATCAGCCGTTGTCGGACATGCAGTTCGAGCGGGCGGTGCAGACGGTGACCAGTGTGATCTTGCGCGGGATCGGGTTGGAGCCTTGAGGTTGGTGGTGCGGCTGCCGACCTCTTCGCGGGCAAGCCTCGCTCCTACAAATTTAGCGTCGATCATTTGATGTGGCTCGACATTAAACTGTAGGAGCGAGGCTTGCCCGCGAAGGCGTCAGTTCAGGCAACGCTGCGTTCAGACCGTGACATGGTAGGGATTGCGCGGATCATGGTTCCAATCCAGAAACGGCTTGCCCGTATCCACCGGCACCATCTCGATGCAATCCTGCACCGGGCAGGTGATCTGGCACAGGTTGCAGCCCACGCACTCCTCATCGATCACTTGATATTTATGCGTGCCATCGGCCTGTTTGAAGCTGGCAATCGCCTGGTGCGAGGTGTCTTCGCAGGCGATGTGGCAGCGGCCGCAACCGATGCACGCCTCCTGGTCGATTTTCGCAATCACCTGATAGTTGATGTCCAGGTACTTCCAGTCCGTGGTATTGCCCACTGCGCGCCCGGAAAAATCCGACACGCTGGCGTAGCCCTGACTGTCCATCCAGCGTGACAAACCGTCCTTCATCTCCTCGACAATCCGGAAGCCATGCAGCATCGCCGCCGTGCACACCTGCACCGAACCGCTGCCCAGGGCAATGAATTCCGCCGCATCGCGCCAACTGCCGATGCCGCCAATGCCGCTGATCGGCAAGCCCTGGGTCTGCGGGTCGCGGGCGATCTCGGCGACCATGTTCAACGCAATGGGCTTCACCGCCGAGCCGCAATAACCGCCATGGGTGCTTTGACTGCCGACGGCAGGGTTGGCGACCATGCGCTCCAGATTGACGCTGGTGATCGAGTTGATGGTGTTGATCAACGACACCGCATCGGCGCCACCACGGTGGGCGGCACGGGCGGCGACGCGGATGTCGGTGATGTTCGGCGTGAGCTTGACGATCACCGGCAACGAGCAATAGGTCTTGCACCAGCGAGTGACTTGTTCGACGTATTCCGGCACCTGGCCGACCGCCGCGCCCATGCCCCGTTCCGGCATGCCGTGGGGGCAGCCGAAATTCAGTTCGATGCCATCGGCCCCGGTGGCTTCCACCAGCGGCAGGATGTTTTTCCACGACTCTTCGACGCAGGGCACCATCAGCGACACGATCAGTGCGCGGTCCGGCCAGTCCTTTTTGACCTGGGTGATTTCCCGCAGGTTGATTTCCAGGGAGCGGTCGGTGATCAGCTCGATGTTGTTGAAGCCCATCACTTCACGGTTGGCACCGAAGTGCGCCGAGTAGCGTGACGACACGTTGACCGCCGCCGGGTCTTCCCCCAGGGTTTTCCAGACCACGCCGCCCCAGCCGGCCTCGAAGGCACGGACCACGTTGTAGGCTTTGTCGGTCGGCGGCGCGGAAGCGAGCCAGAACGGGTTGGGGGCCTTGATGCCGGCGAAGACAATCGAGAGATCGGCCATTTACGCAGCCTCCACGTTGAGCATGAGTTGAGCGTTGATCGCCTCGGCGGCCAGCTTGCCGTGCTGCACGGCTTGCACGGTGAGGTCCTGATCGAGGCTGGTGCAGTCGCCACCGGCATACACGCCGGGAATGCTGGTGCGCAGCTGTTCGTCGACGAGGATGCGATCGCCCTGACGCTTGAGTTCACGGGCCAGCGGGTCGGCGAGGGCGGAAGTGTCGAAGGTCTGGCCGATGGCTTTGAAGATCGCGTCGGCGGCCAGTTCGAAGGTTTCGCCGGTGGTTTGCAGGCGACCTTCCACCAATCGGGTACGGGCGAAGCGCATGCCGCGCACATTGCCCTGATCGTCGAGCAGCACCTCTTGGGGTTGCGCCCAGGTCAACAGCCGCACCTGATTGGCCTTGGCGATGTCCTGTTCGTGAGCGGTAGCGGCCATGTCCGCGACACCACGGCGGTACACCAGGTTCACGTCCCGGGCACCGAGACGGGCCATTTGCACGGCCATGTCGATGGCGGTGTTGCCGGCACCGAGGACGATGCAGCGCTCGGCCAGCGGCAGTTGCGTCAGGTCATCGGCCTGGCGCAGTTCGCGGATGTAGTCGGTGGCGGGGAGCAGGCCGGGGGCATCCTCGTTGGGCAGGCCCAGTTGTTTGCTGGCGGCCAGGCCCAGGCCGAGGAACACCGCGTCGAATTGCTGATGCAGTTCGCTAAGGGTCAGGTTATCGCCGAGCTTCTGCCCGTGGCGAATCTCGATTCCGCCAATCCCCATCAGGAACTCAAGCTCCTTCTGCGCGTAATCGTCCACCAGCTTGTACTTGGCGATCCCGTATTCGTTGAGGCCGCCGGCCTTTTCCCGGGCCTCGAAAATCACCACGTCATGGCCGTGCATGGCGCTGCGGTGCGCGCAGGACAAACCGGCCGGGCCGGCACCCACCACGGCGATGCGCTTGCCGGTTGCGGCGGCGCGCTGGAACGGGTGTTCGCTGAAGTGTGCGTTGTCCACGGCATAGCGTTGCAGCAGGCCGATCAGTACCGGCGCGCATTCCTGGGCGTTGTTGCGCACGCAGGCTTGCTCGCAGAGGATTTCCGTCGGACAGACCCGGGCACAACTGCCACCGAGGATGTTGGCCGAGAGGATTTTCTGCGCCGCACCCTGCACGTTTTCCTGATGGATATTGCGGATGAACGATGGAATGTCGATGTCGCTTGGGCACGCGTTCACGCACGGCGCGTCGTAGCAATACAGGCAGCGCGAGGCTTCCAGATGTGCCTGACGCTCGTTGAGCGGCGGCGCCAGGTCGGTGAAATGGCCGGCGAGGGCGACCGCGTCCTCATGGGGATGCGGGAGGTGGTTCAAGGTCTTGATCACGGTGTTGGCCTCACGGTTAATTGAGGTACTGCCTCTGGTGGGCATTGGTTTTGTGTTGTCTGGGCCGGCTTCTTCGCGGGCAAGCCTCGCTCCTACAGGGGAACGCATTCCAAATGTAGGAGCGAGGCTTGCCCGCGAAGGCCGAAGGCCTCGATTTCAGCGTTTTACTGCGGTCGGCTTGTGCAACTCAGCGCGCTTGCTCAGCAAATCAAACACCGCCGGATACGCCGGCCGTTCGATATACCGGCCCGCGCCACGCTCGGCGCGCAAATCACCATCGGCCCACACCACGCGACCCTGGCTGACGGTATGGCTCGGCACGCCGCGCACGGTCTTGCCTTCAAAAATGTTGAAGTCGACCTGCTGGTGGTGCGTCTTGGCTGAAATCGTCCGTGTGCCTTCCGGGTCCCACAGCACCAGATCGGCATCGGCACCGACACGGATCGCACCTTTGCGCGGGTAGAGGTTGAAGATCTTCGCGGTGTTGGTGGAGGTGAGGGCAACGAAGTGCTGCATCGACAAACGCCCGGTGTTCACCCCTTCATCCCAAAGCACCGCCATACGGTCTTCGATACCGGCGGTGCCGTTGGGGATCTTGCTGAAGTCGTCACGGCCGGCGGCTTTTTGCTCGGCGCAGAAGCAGCAGTGATCGGTGGCGGTGGTGTGCAGGTTGCCCGCTTGCAGGCCGTGCCAGAGGGCTTCTTGATGACCGCGCGGGCGGAAGGGTGGGCTCATCACGTAACCGGCGGCGGTTTGCCAGTCCGGGTGTTGGTAGACGCTGTCGTCCAAAAGCAGATGCCCGGCCAGCACTTCGCCGTAAACCGGTTGGCCCTTGGCGCGGGCATAGGTGATTTCGTCGAGGGCTTCCTTGGTCGAGACATGGACCAGATACAGCGGCGTGCCCAACGTTTCGGCAATGCGAATCGCCCGGCTCGCGGCTTCACCTTCTACCTGCGAAGGTCGTGATAGCGGATGCGCTTCCGGCCCGGTGATGCCCTGGGCCATCAACTTGCGTTGCAGGTGATAGACCAGCTCGCCGTTTTCCGCGTGTACGGTCGGCACCGCGCCCAATTCCAGACAACGCTCGAAACTCGCCACCAGCGTATCGTCGGCGGCCATGATCGCGTTCTTGTAAGCCATGAAATGCTTGAAGCTGTTGACCCCGTGCTGGCTGACCAGCTCGGCCATTTCCTCGCGGACTTGCTCGCTCCACCAGGTGATGGCGACGTGAAAGCCATAGTCAGACGCCGACTTCTCGGCCCAGCCGCGCCATTGATGAAAGGCCTCCATCAATGATTGTTGTGGGTTGGGTATCACGAAGTCGATGATCGACGTGGTGCCACCGGCCAATCCCGCCGCGGTGCCGCTGAAAAAGTCTTCGCTGGCCACCGTGCCCATGAAGGGCAGTTGCATGTGGGTGTGCGGATCGATGCCGCCGGGCATCAGGTATTGGCCGCTGCCGTCGAGCACTTGCGCATCGGCGGGAACATCGAGGTTTTCACCGATGGCTTTGATCACGCCGTCAGCGCAATAGACGTCGGCGCGATAACTTTCATCATGGGTAATAACGGTGGCGCCACGGATCAACAGAGACATTCCGAGTTCCTCGCAGGCATGACCGACTATTGCCGGTTCTAGATGTTTTATATGAAGCAGACGCCAATCGGTGTATTCCTGTCAGCGCTGTCAAGAATAGACGCTAGCTGCAGTTTGTGGATTGAGCAAGAATATTTTTTATAAGCTTATTACTGTTTTAACTGTTTGATAAATAACGATAAAAAATGAAAATCACCAAAATGGTGAGACCGCTCACCATTTTGACGCACTTGACAGGTTGGAAATATGGTCAAGATTTTCTATGTGAAATCAGCCGGTTGAGGATGGTCTATGGTTGATGCGCAACCTTTCAAAAAAAGATCGACGCACCAGATTGAGTCCTGACTGTTCGGACAACTTGCCTGGCATTCGGCCTGAGTGACGTGGCAACTGACCAGGGACTCGATAGTTGAATAAATAAAGCTGATTAACATCAGTTGGTTAGCGAAGTTTTATGGCACTGCCCGAGGCGCAAGCGGGGCACCCGGCACGTTTATTGATGCCGCCGCTGACACCGTGGCCGGTCCGTAAAAGTTGTCAGTTTCTCCGGCCATCGTCCGGCTCGCGCACGCTGCGCCAGCCCCTGATGAGCAAAAATAATCAAAAAAACAGTGGAGCGGCCATGCAACAGATCAGATCGCAAGTGACCGAGCGCGACGGCTTGTTTGAGCTCGAAGCCGGCAGCGATGTCCTCGACAGTCCCCGATACAACCACGACATGGCGCCGACCAAGGTGCGCGAACGAACCTGGAACAAATGGCACATCACCGCATTGTGGGTCGGCATGGCGATCTGCGTGCCGACTTACACCCTCGGCGGTGTGCTCACGGCCTACTTCGGCCTGACCGTGGGCGAAGCGCTGCTGGCGATTCTGTTCGCCAATATCATCGTGCTGATCCCGTTGACCCTGAATGCCTTCCCCGGCACCAAGTACGGCATTCCGTTTCCGGTATTGCTGCGCTCGTCCTTCGGCATTCTCGGTTCCAACATCCCGTGCCTGATCCGTGCCCTGGTGGCGTGCGGCTGGTTCGGCATCCAGACCATGTTCGGCGGGCTGGCGATTCACCTGTTTCTCGGCTCGGTGTTCGATGGCTGGAAGGCCCTTGGCGGTACCGGCGAGGTGATCGGCTTCATGCTGTTCTGGGCCTTGAACCTGTGGGTGGTGATTCGTGGCGCGGACTCGATCAAATGGTTGGAAACCCTCTCGGCGCCGTTGTTGGTGCTGGTGGGCGTGGGGCTGTTGGTGTGGGCCATGCCGAATGTATCGATGACCGAGTTGCTGGCGATCCCGGCCAAGCGTCCGGAAGGGGCCGGCGTGGCCAGTTATTTCGCCGCCGGGCTGACCGCCATGGTCGGCTTCTGGGCCACGTTGTCGCTGAACATTCCGGACTTCAGCCGCTACGCGAAAAGCCAGAAGGATCAGATCGTCGGGCAGATTATCGGCTTGCCCCTGACCATGTTCCTGTTCGCCTCCCTCGGTGTGGTGATGACGGCGGCGTCGGTGAAACTGGTGGGCGTCACTGTCTCTGATCCGGTCACCCTGATCGGCCATATCCAGAGCCCGGTCTGGGTCGCACTGGCCATGGCGCTGATCATCATCGCCACTTTGTCCACCAACACCGCGGCCAACATCGTGTCGCCGACCAACGATTTCCAGAACGTCGCCCCCAAATACATCAATCGCACCACAGCGGTGATGCTCACGGGGTTGGTCGGGTTGGCGCTGATGGCCCATGAGCTGCTGAAAAAGCTCGGGCTGATTGTCTCGGATCTAAGCCTGGAGACGGTGTATTCCAACTGGCTGCTCGGCTATTCGAGCCTGCTGGGGCCGATCGCCGGGATCATGGTGGTGGACTATTTCCTGATCAAGAAACAGGAGCTGGATCTGGCAGGCCTCTACCGCGACGACGTGTACCCGGCGTGGAACTGGTTCGGCTTCATTGCATTCGGTGTGCCGGTGGTGTTGACGCTGCTGTCGCTGGGCAGCGATGCCTTCAGCTGGTTCTACAGCTACGGCTGGTTCACCGGCTCGGCCCTTGGTGGGCTGATTTATTACGGGTTGAGTGTGATGCGGCCGAGTCCTACTGCCGTGAAATCTGCGGTGTGAGCACCGGCCTCATCGCGGGCAAGCCCGCTCCCACATGGATTTTGTGAACACTGAAAATCCCTGTGGGAGCGGGCTTGCCCGCGATGGCGCCCTCACAGTTACCAAAAATTTGCCTGAAGAAATCCATAACAACTGCCTGAGGAGATCACCATGAACGCTGCCATAGACGTTCTGCAATCCACCCATCAGCACATCAACCGCGACCGTCTGTGGCAGTCGCTCATGGAACTGGCCAAGCTCGGCGCCACGGTCAAGGGCGGTGTCTGCCGGCTGGCCCTGACCGACCTCGACCGCCAGGCGCGCGATATCTTCGTGAAGTGGTGCGAGGAGGCCGGTTGCACGGTCAGCATCGACGCCGTCGGCAACATCTTCGCCCGTCGTCCGGGGCGCAATCCGAACCTGCCACCGGTAATGACCGGCAGCCACATCGACACTCAGCCCACCGGCGGCAAGTTCGACGGTTGCTTCGGCGTGCTGGCCGGGGTCGAAGTCTTACGTACCCTCAACGACCTCGGCGTGGAAACCGAAGCGCCGCTGGAAGTGGTGGTCTGGACCAACGAGGAAGGCTCACGCTTCGCCCCGTGCATGATGGGCTCCGGCGTGTTCGCGGAAAAATTCACCCTCGAGGAAACCCTGGCCAAGGTCGATGCCGAGGGCGTGACTGTCGGCGAAGCCTTGAACGCCATCGGTTACGCCGGGCCGCGCCAGGTCAGCGGTCATGCTGTGGGTGCGTACTTCGAGGCGCACATCGAGCAAGGCCCGATTCTTGAGGACGAACACAAAACCATCGGCGTGGTGATGGGCGCGCTGGGGCAGAAATGGTTCGACTTGAAACTGCGCGGCGTCGAAGCCCACGCCGGTCCGACGCCAATGCACCTGCGCAAGGACGCGCTGGTCGGCGCCGCGGTGATCGTCGGCGCGGTCAATCGCGCCGCGCTCGGTCATCAACCCCATGCCTGCGGCACCGTCGGCTGCCTGCAAGCCTATCCCGGCTCGCGCAACGTGATTCCCGGCGAAGTGCGCATGACCCTGGACTTCCGTCATCTGGAACCGGCGCGACTCGACTCAATGATCGCCGAAGTCCGCCAGGTCATCGAAACCACCTGCGAGCAACACGGCCTGAGCTTCGAATTGACACCCACCGCGGACTTCCCGCCGCTGTACTTCGACAAGGGCTGCGTCGAAGCGGTACGCGGTGCGGCTCAAGGGCTCGGTCTGTCGCACATGGACATCGTCAGTGGAGCAGGGCACGACGCAATCTTCCTCGCCGAACTCGGCCCGGCCGGGATGATTTTCGTGCCTTGTGAAGGCGGCATCAGCCACAACGAAATCGAAAACGCCGCGCCGGATGATCTGGCCGCCGGGTGCGCCGTGTTGTTGCGGGCGATGCTGGCGGCGTCGCAGGCGATTGCCAGTGGTAAGCAGGCGGCTTGACCACTGGCTTGGCGGGGATGCTCAACGGCGGGTTTGCAGCGCTTTGAACATCAGCATCCCCGCCAGCATGGCGATGGCGAACACCCAGGCCTGCCAGTGCCCCGTCGGCAACAACACCAGTGCCGGGCCGGGGCAGATGCCGGCAATACCCCAACCGATGCCGAAGAGCAGGCTGCCACCGATCAGGCGTCGGTCCAGCTCACGGCTGACCGGCAATTGCATAGGCGCACCCAGCAAGGATGTCGGTTGTTTCATGGCCCAGTGAAACGGCCCCCAAGCCACGGCAATGGCGCCGATCATGACCAGCGCCAGTGACGGATCCCACAGGCCGGCAATGTCCAGAAAACCCAGCACTTTGGCCGGATTCGCCATGCCGGCCAGCAACAGGCCGACGCCGAACAGCAGGCCGGCGAGGAAAGCGGTCAGTTTGCGCATGTTCAATACCCCAGCAGATGGCGCAGGACGAACACCGTCACGAAGCCTGTGAACATGAAGCTCAATGTCGCGGCAATGGAGCGCGGTGACAGGCGCGAGATACCGCACACGCCGTGACCACTGGTGCAGCCGGAGCCATAACGAGTGCCGATGCCGACGCACAATCCAGCGATGATCAGCCCCACCGTACCGGTTTTGAATTCGATGGTCGGCCACACATGAAACAGCGCCCACACCAACGGTGCCGCCAACAGTCCAAGCAGGAACAGGGCTTTTTCACCTCGTCCTGAATCATTACGCTCAAGCAGGCTGCCCAACAGCCCGCTGATCCCGGCAACTCGCCCGTTGGCCACCACCATTACGCTCGCGGCGAGGCCAATCAGCGCTCCTCCCGCGAGGGCAGACCAGGGGGTAAAGTGAAGAGAATCAAACACCATGGCAACTCTCCGTATAGACAAAAAGCGGCACTAAACCACTCTTTCCCTATTGAGCATAGGGCTACTTTGGGAGGGCCGCGGGTGCCGGGCTTTTTGCACTATCACAAACGTCTGCGGTCGTAATCTTCACTGGGCAGCGCGCAAAAGTGCCGCCGCAATTGTGGAGTTCCAATGAGCCAGGACGTCCTGAGCACTGAAACCAATCGCCGCCAGTTGCAGCAGATCATCGCCGGCCTGTCTGATGGGGTGATTCTGCTGGAGCTCGACCAGACCATTCTCTGGGCCAATGACGCCGCGCTGGCCATGCACGGCGTCAGTGAGATTGGCGAGTTGGGGGCCAATGCCGGGGAGTACGCCAAGCGTTTTGCCTTGCGTTATCGCAACAATCATCCGGTAGCGATCGAGAACTATCCAATCAGCCGCGTGGCCCGTGGCGAGACGTTCAGCGATGTGATGGTAGAGGTGACGCCGCTGGAAAATGAAGAGCGCACCTGGGTTCACAGCGTGCGCAGCATGGTGCTGGCGGACCGTGCCGGTGAGCCGGAATCGTTGGTGCTGATCATGAACGATGTCACCGATTGGGCCAGCGCCGAGCAGCGTTTCGAAAGGACCTTCAACGCCAACCCGGCCCCGGCGGTGATCTGTCGCCTCAGTGATTTGCGCTACATCAAAGTCAACCAGGGCTTCGTGGACATGACTGGCTATGCCCGGGATCAGGTGATCGGCGCTTCGGCTTATGAGCTGGATGTGCTGGAGCGCGCCGAGAACAAGGACTTGGCTAAGCAGCGTTTGCGTGACGGCGCCACCATTCCGCAGATGCAGGCCGAGCTGCGATTGGCCGACGGTGGCAGCAAGCAAGTGATCGTTGCCGGGCAACCGCTTGAGCTCAACGACGAAGCTTGCATGCTGTTTTCCTTCGTCGACATGGAGCTTCGGCACAAGGCCGAAATCGCCCTGCGCCAGAGCGAGGAACGGTTCGCCAAAGCGTTTCGCCTCACTCCGGTGCCGATCCTGGTGTGCCGCGCCGCCGACCAAGTGGTGATGGACGTCAACGAAGCCTTTCTCGAGTCTCTGGCGTACCCCAGTGATGAGGTGCTCGGCAAGACCGTGGCGCAACTCGGTTTCATTGATGAAGCGGGCGCTCGCACTCGACTGTTTACGGC
Source organism: Pseudomonas sp. DF5 (assembly GCF_058148225.1). NCBI lineage: Bacteria > Pseudomonadati > Pseudomonadota > Gammaproteobacteria > Pseudomonadales > Pseudomonadaceae > Pseudomonas > Pseudomonas sp. DF5. Next base: position 88,731 of record NZ_JBYVYM010000026.1, on the reverse strand, counting down.
TCTGGAGAAGACGGGGCGGGTGGATCGTGTCGATGTCAGGGTGCGCAGAAAGGATGCCGGGCTGATTGATTGTGCGGTCTCGGCGGACACCGTGAACATTCAGGACGGCTCTTGCTACCTGCTGGTGTTGATGGACATCACCGAGCGCAAACGCACCGAGCTGGAGTTGGTGTCGGCGATCGAAGAGGTGATGAAAGATGCGTCCTGGTTCAGCCGCACGCTGATCGAAAAACTCGCCAATGTGAAAAATGTAAATTCGCCACAGTTACCCAGCGTGTCGTTCACTGACCTGACCGCCCGGGAGCGCGACGTGCTCGGCCTGATTTGTGAAGGCCTGGCCGACAAGGAGATCGCTGCACGCCTGAAACTGGCGCCCAATACGGTGCGCAATCATGTTTCGACGGTGTACTCCAAACTCGATGTGCATAGCCGTAGCGAGGCGATTGTCTGGGCCCGCGAACGAGGTCTTTTCTCCGGCGAGAGGCGGACCAAGGGCCAACGTTAAGGTGCAAATGCACTAATGCGGGTGGTGCATTTTAATGTGTTGATCAGGTGAGGCTTTTTTCTAGGCTGTCGGGGTGCGAGACGTGGCTTGGGCCCGTTGTCGCGTCCTCTTCGATGCAGCTGAAGGAACAACCTCATGGGTGCGAAAAGAACAAGCGGGCAGTCGATTTTGCGTCGTCGCCAAGGTGAGTCGGGATGAGTTACCTGGTGCAATTGCGTATGCAGTTGGAGCGGAGCTTTTTGCCGTTGGCCTGTGAATGTGCGCTTGCCGGGGATAATTCGTTGACGGTGAAGCTTTACCATCCGGCGACAGGGCAGGTGGATCTGGTGGTCAGCGGGTTGAACGTGGCGACGCTCCGGACGCCGGAGGCAGTGGCGGCGTTGATTGAAGAGCTGCGCTATGAGCTTGAAAGCAGTGGCTTGAATCGATCCTCCGCTCTTTAGGCGTCATATCCCGCAGGCCTGCGGTAATGCAGTGGTTACTGTCTTTCTGGCATTGGCGGGTAGCTAAGCTATAAGGAATGCGAGGGTATTTCTTTTCTGTGACAGGGCCGCGGGTTCGCGGGATGGTTTTCGAGTCGCGGAAAATGTCGATTACTTACCGCGGGTCAGCCTATGAACAATTTTGGGAAATGTGCTTTTTCACCACTGTCGCTCGCACTCTGCATGGCGATTCTGGGTGGTTGCGCCAGTCCACCGCCTCCACCCCCGGCCGTACCGCCACCGACACCGGTTCGTACCTGTTCGACCACCGAAAGTACCGATGTACAGGGTGATATGAGGGCTGAAGGGCAGGTGACCCGAACCACGACCCTGACCCGTTGCGTCACTCAGTAAACCGGGTCCGGTGTACCGCCAGTAGCACGTGCAACTGGCGGTGTATGACCTGAGCGTCGGTTCAGACTTCCTCGATCCTGACCCACCGCGACTCCCGTGCCGCCAGACGAATCGCCGTCGCCAGGCGTTCGACTTCCCATGCCTGCTCGAAATCCGTGCCGTCCTGACCGTGGCCGGCCAACGCCATTACCAACTCATGCACTTCAAGGGTCTTGAGTTCGTTGTAACCCAACTGGTGCCCCGGCGCCGGGCTGAAAGCGGCATAACCCGGCAAGTCCGGCCCCGCCAGCAGCCGTTGGAAACCGTCTTGTCCGGCACGATACAGCCGCAGTTCATTCAAGCGTTCCTGATCGAACGCCAGGGTGCCCTGGGTGCCGCTGATTTCAAAACTCAGGTGATTCTTGTAACCGTGTTTGAGCCAGCTGCTGCTGAACGTCCCTCGCGCGCCATTGGCGAACCGCAGCAACGCGTGGACCTGATCGTCGACCGCGACCTCGCGTCGTTCCTGACCACCCGCCGTCACGGGGCGCTGCGCATGCACGGTCTGGGTATCCGCGCACACCGCCTCGACGTCGCCCAGCAGATGACGGGCCATGGCCAGCAAGTGACTGCCCAGGTCCGCCAGGGCGCCGCCGGCGTAATTGGCGTCGCAGCGCCAGGACCAGGGTGAAACGGGATCGGCCATGAAGTCTTCGCTGAACTCGCCCTGGAAACTGATGATTCGCCCCAGCGCGCCGTTTTGAATCAAATCCCGAGCCAGGCCGATGATCGGGTTGTGCTGATAGTTGTAACCCACCCGCGTCACCACGCCTGCGGCTTTGGCTGCAAGGCGCATGGTACTGGCCTGCTCGAGGCTCACCGCCAGCGGCTTTTCGCAATACACCGGTTTACCGGCGGCGATGGCAGCCATGGCCATGGGGTAGTGCAGATGATTGGGGGTGGTGATGGCGATCAGGTTGACCTTGGGGTCATCGATCAGCTGTTGCCAGTCGCTGTGAGCAGCATCGAAGCCCCAGGCGTCGGCGCAGTGACGGGCGCGCAGCGGGTCGGCGTCGGCAAGGGCGGCGAGTTTGAGCTTCAGCGGCAATTCAAAAACAGCGCTGACATTGCGAAAGGCCAGGGCGTGGGCGCGGCCCATGAAACCTGTGCCGATGAGTCCGATACCGAGTTCGCGCATAGCCGGGGTCCTTTGGATTTTTATTTTCAGGAGGGCTATTTATGGAATAAAAATTCGTAACATGCAATAAAGTGGAATAAATATTCTTTTTTACGGGGTCAGGAAGCACTGGGAATGGCTACATCGCCTTGCGTCATTACCTACAGCAACGCCGGAATCTGCTGGCTTGTGCGTCGGCTAATTCGAAGGATCTCGAAAAAACGGCCTATGTTTTTATTGATGGTGATCGTCACGAAGCAAAGGTTGTACGTGATTCTGCAGGATTCCAGCACGGCGGCATTGGTTGGCTAACGAATGGTAAATTTGCAAGCCGCGTCACCGACTATCTGTGTTGAAATCCAGCACCCACATGGCCGCGTCAAAGTGAACTGGCCAACTGAAAATGCTGCTGTCTGCGCAACCTTTCTCCGAGACCTGCTGAGATGATTCGCATCGACTCCATCTGGCTCGCCACGGAGCCGATGGATATGCGCGCGGGTACCGGGCCATAGTTGGCAACCTATCTCGTTACGCAAGGCTTTATGCAAGGAGGCATAATAATGACATCCATAAATTTCCATTTCATCGACGCGCGCGGCGCGCTTATCGATCACCGTGATTGGCTTCACACCCGCCTGTTAGAAACCTACGCAAAAGCAACTGCGTTGATGCCGTTGCGCCCACTTGATGTGATAGTGAAAGCTGGCACTCATGTCATTCCAGAAAAGGGGCATCTAGGATATGCGTCGGAACCAGGTCTTATTTTTTTGACCGTAGATCCTGCAAGTGACATTTTCAGAGCAAACCAAGACGCGTCGCTCGAACGAATGTTTGCACATGAACTTCACCATGCCGCCCGATGGGATGGGCCAGGTTATGGATCATCATTAGGTGAAGCGCTTGTTTCGGAGGGGCTGGCGGGCGCTTTTGCACAGGAAATCTGTGGTGGTTTACCTGAACCATGGGAGCGCCTCGACGTGTCTGACATTCGACGCCATATCGGAATGGCGGAAAGCTACTGGAGTCGCAAGGATTATGGTCACGACGCGTGGTTCTTTGGTGCATCTGACCTCCCAAGATGGTTGGGCTATTCCCTTGGATTTCAGCTCGTAAAACGATTCCTGTTGGAGCATGAGGGCAGTACATCTTCTAGTCTCGTGGAGATAGAGGCACAAGTGTTTCGTGGAATGCTCGCAGTTATCTAAAACATTCGGGCTTAGGTCATCAAAATGGCCCCGCCAGTCATTGCTTGCCAAGGCAATGACATTACGCAAGACGGGATTGCCGGGCGTGTACGCCGTACTTGACCCTATGCGTGGAGAGCTGGTTGATAGCGTATGCCCGGACTTCAGCGCGATGAGTTTTTCGAACCAGATTCAGCAGTTCCACACCCGGATTTCGTCAGTGGGGATGACACCATCGCGGCTTCACGCAGCGCATTTATAGCGAATGCAATTCCACTCTTCGTAATCCACCCACCTAGGCATGTAGAGGTCATTGCTTATACGTGAGTTTCTGCACTTGCCCTGTAACACTTTTCAGGCCTGATTTCGGTAATTCAAGCGTATGGAACTCGACGCCCATTGAGTCAGCGTGGTGTCGCTTAAGCAAGTAGAGCATGTCGCCAGACTCTGCTACCTGGCATCCCTCGTACTGGTCGAGATTTGCGTAAACCACTTGGCGAACCATACATTCGGAAGCGAGTTCCAGCGCCGCCGCCCGTCCTGCGTTCGATGGCACCCGCACCAAGAGATACCAAGCAGACATCAGCAGAAACGCGAGTATGCAAATGGAGCCGACAACCACAAACGCGCCTCGATTTTCAACAGCCCGGTCGCGCATGTTGGCCATCCATTTCGGCACTATGACGGGCTTGCCCGTGTCGTTTCCTGGTTTCTCAAAAAGTACCAACAGAAGGGTTACTGTTCCGACCAGAGCCATTGCGAACACCAGAGCTGCAAGGAAGGACCCAAACCCGGCGGCTCCGTAGGCCACGAACTGCTGCGCGCTGATGCTCACCCGATCAATCGGCACATCCAGTGTTAGATAAAATTTCTCCAGGTGTGCAAAACCGCTAAGGGTAAAAGCTCCCACCATGCTCGCTATAAACAGGGCTGCGTCGATACGCAGATGCTTTCTGAAGCTGCGGAGGCTTTCCTCTCTTGTGATGCGGTCCGTCAAAATGTTGATCTCCTTAAAGTAGTCAGGCTGAGCGTTGCCCCACGAGTATCATGGGGGACTTCCTGATGGTCGAGTTGAAGCCATTTCTCAGACGCTATGACCGGCCATCAAATAAGCTGCTGAGTAGACTTTCCATATCTGATTTTGTAGTGGGCGCGAGCGTAACTGGCTGGCCGAGAGCCGCCCATCCCGACACGAAGTTATTCAGCGATCACACCTATTCGGCTTGCAACGGCTAGCGTCGTTGGTCGATCCCGCTATCATGCATGGCGTAGATCACGAATGTAGATAACGCTATGCCAAAATTGTCATTCGCCGTCAGAATTTTGTTCGCATGCTGCCTTTTCATCGCAACCGCTAATCACATTCATGCAGACGTTTCGCATGGGTTGCTCTGGGACTACGGATACGGGCCTAGCGCTTACTTGGCTAGCCGTATTTTCTGGGGGGCGCTTACGTTTTTTGACCCGCTCGCAGCATTGCTACTGTTCATCAAGCCAAGAGCCGGAATCGTGCTTACGTTAGCGATTATTTTGGTCGACGTGACCCATAACACTTTATACGTCGCGTTGAATCAACAATGGCTGGAGCCGTTTTACCTGTCCCAGGTAGCTTTCCTTGCCACAGTATTCCTACTCTCACCCATCGCTTGGAATCGCCCTATTCGAGGCGTAGCGCTCACCAATCCAGTCCGAATGTGATTCGCTCCATTTATGAAGTAGGAACTCTTCGATCTCACGCGGCTGCCTACGCATCGGGCGAGTGAAGTTGCTGACCTTCCGCCAAATAATTGGGCAATCAAATCACAGGATTAAAGGGAATTAACGATGGAAATAGATCACATTTTTATTTGTGTGAGTGATGACGGGCGAGGCGCTGACGCTCTGAAAGCCCTTGGGCTCGCTGAAGGGACGTCAAACGTACACCCAGGCCAAGGCACTGCCAATAGAAGGTTCTTCTTCCGAAATTCTTTCATTGAGCTTTTACATCTCACCGATGAAAAAGAAGCTCAAAGTCAGTTAACGGCGCCAACCCAACTCTTTGACCGACTCAAGTGCGCAGATGGAGTCGCCGCGCCCTTTGGAATTTGCTTCAGACCATCCACCGTAGGCGAGAAGCCAATATTTCCGGTCTGGGAATATCGACCTGTTTACTTACCAGCTGCCCTGAAAGTCGACGTGGGGCGTGCGCCTGTATCCGAACCGATGTGGTTTTTTCTTTCGTTTGCCAAGAGACCAGATGAGGCTCCGATTGAGCGAGCGCAGCCGTTTGAACATCCCAACGGCTTTCGCGACATTACATCTGTGCGAGTTAGCACCCCCAACAGCCAAGCTTTTTCTACCCCTGCGAACTGCGCAAATCAGCTGAAAGGATTTGAAATTGTTCATGGTGATGAGCATCTGGTCGTATTGGAAATCGATCATGGCGCAAGTGGCCAGACACACGATTTCCGTCCTGGGTTGCCGATGATTATGAACTGGTGATGGATTGGCCTAACTATTCAGCCGACATCTCGTTCTGATCCCAACGCTGGGGGCGCTGGTGTGTACGTCATTGAAGTTTAGATTCAGCAGCGCGGTTGGCCGGGAGCTTATGAGTACGCTCCCCCCAAAAACCGATATGGCTCTGCGAAGTTGCTGCCACATAGATGGAAATAGGCTTAGCTCCGTAGAGCGTTTTTTGGCTCAGTGCGTGCTGTGCTGTGGACTAGAATGAGAACCTCACTCATTTGGATAGGGACGGATGTGAATGGAAGCGTTAGCCACTTTTGCTACTAAGAATTTCAAACCAACAGGCCTGAGCCCAACCCCCGAGATTACTACCTCCTTACCAGTGTCTATCAGCACCATGGAGAAATGCTACTCAGGTGCTATCGACGGTGTTTCCTCAACAGTTTTTACTGCGGCGTTCGATCAGACGACCAGGACGGGCAGTTACATCGCTATTGAGAGCTTCAAAGGTGCGGTGAATGGAAAAGAAGGCGCCTTCAATTTCATCCACTCTGCCTCCACAACCGGCACTGATCGGGCAGATGAGTTTTTCTGCATAGTCGGAGGCAGTGGTACAGGTGATTTGAGAGGGATATCGGGATCAGGAGGGATCAAAGTCGATACCGATGGCACGCACCATATTTGGTTGAATTACCAACTCGAATAGGTCAGAAGTAAGTTTTGAGGTAATGCCGCAGAGGACCCCGTTGCCCTAGATGTTGCATCAGGGTGGGTGTCTTCACCGGATGCTTACGCTGGATTTGACTGGGAAGCCGGTTGAGTTTGTGCAGGGGGAATAGAGTCGTTCCTGGGTCCAGTCCCTCGAATACAAACCATTACCCGACACCCGATGCATCTCAGAAACAGGCGAGAGTCTTCCACGAGCCCTCCGATCAAACACCAAAGGCAGCCCTGAGGCTGCCTTCGGTTTATTCGCAAAACCGAATCAGGACAGGAACCCGCCATCCACATTCAGCGAAACCCCGGTCGTATAGCTGGAAGCATCACTCGCCAGGTACAACACCGCACCGGCCATTTCACTCGGATCCGCCACGCGCTTGAGCGGAATCTGCTGCAATGCGGTGTTCAAAATTGCCTCGTTCTTCACCAGCGCCGATGCAAACTTGGTATCCGTTAGACCCGGTAGCAGGGCGTTGCAGCGAATGCCGAACTGCGCGCATTCCTTGGCGAACACTTTGGTCATGTTGATCACCGCTGCCTTGGTCACCGAGTAGATGCCCTGGAAGATCCCCGGCGAGATGCCGTTGATCGAGGCGACGTTGATGATGCTGCCACCGCCGTGTTCGCGCATCAGCTTGCCGGCTTCCACCGACATGAAGAAGTAGCCGCGAATGTTCACGTCGACAGTTTTCTGGAAGGCGCTGAGGTCGGTGTCGAGCACGTTGCAGAACTGCGGGTTGGTCGCGGCGTTGTTGACCAGGATGTCCAGGCGCCCGAATTGTTCGCGGATGGCGGCGAATACCTGGGTGATCTGTTCCATCTCACCGATGTGGCAGGCAATGGCGGTGGCCTTGCCGCCGGCGGCGATGATCGCGTCGGCGACGTGCTGGCAGCCGTCGAGCTTGCGGCTCGAAACGATCACGTGGGCACCTTGCTGCGCCAGCAGTTTGGCGATGGCTTCACCGATGCCGCGACTGGCACCTGAGACGAAAGCGATCTTGCCGTCGAGGTCGAACAACTGAGTCTTGGACATGATTTTTCCTTGTTATGGGGCCTGATCAGAGGCTGGATTTCTGAATGACCTGCAAGCTCATCTGCTCCAGCAGTTTGTTCATGTGAATGAACTGTGCGAAGCGTTTGTCCTGGGTCTGACCATGGAAGAAGCGGTAGTAGATCTGCTGCACGATGCCGGCCAGACGGAACAGGCCATAGGTGTAGTAGAAGTCGAAATTGTCGATCTGGATGCCGGCGCGCTCGGCGTAGTAATCGACGAATTCGCGGCGGGTCAGCATGCCGGGGGCGTGGCTTGGCTGGCGGCGCATCAGTTGCACCGGTGCCGGGTCGTCGGCTTCGATCCAGTAGGCGAGGGTGTTGCCCAGGTCCATCAGCGGGTCGCCGAGGGTGGTCAGCTCCCAATCCAGCACACCGATGATCTGCATCGGGTTGTTCGGATCGAGGATCACGTTGTCGAAGCGGTAATCGTTGTGGACGATGCTCGACGTCGGGTGATCGGCTGGCATCTTGTCGTTGAGCCAGGCATTTACCGTTTCCCACTTCGGCGCGTCAGGGGTCAGGGCTTTTTCGTAGCGCTCGCTCCAGCCTTTGATTTGCCGCGCGACATAACCTTCGGGTTTGCCGAGGTCGCCCAGGCCATAAGCCTTGTAGTCGACCCGGTGCAGTTCGACGAACTTGTCGATGAAGCTCTTGCACAGGGTTTCGGTCTTCGCTGAATCAAGGCCCAGTTCCGGCGGCAGTTCGGAGCGCAGGATGATGCCCTTTACCCGTTCCATCACATAGAACTCGGCGCCGATCACCGATTCGTCAGTGCAGTGCACATAGGCTTTGGGGCAGTAGGGAAAACCGTCCCGCAGTTGATTGAGGATGCGAAATTCGCGGCCCATGTCGTGGGCGGACTTGGCTTTGTGGCCGAACGGCGGCCGACGCAGGACGAATTCCTGTTCGGGGTATTCCAGCAGGTAAGTCAGGTTCGACGCACCGCCCGGAAACTGGCTGATCACAGGCAAGCCACTCAGGCCCGGAATGTGCGCCTTGAGGTACGGATCGATCAAGCTGGCATCGAGTTCTTCGCCAGAGCGGATACGGGTGGACTGGTCAGTAAGCGCCATGCTTATCCCTTCTGCTTATTTTGGAGGCCAGACATCATTGGCTAATCTAATGGCGCTCCGGGGTGGCCACAAGCGCGGCACGGTCTTATAGGTTAGCGTGTTGCCGGATAATCAGCGTTCCTGATGTGCGCGAACAGGCGCGGCGGGCTATGGTTCAGGGAGCATCGCTTCCAGGAAGGAGATTCGACATGGGCTGTCCGCAAGTTTGCGCCACCGCGACCCTGCAATGCAGTTTCGGCGCGGCGCCGGCGGTACTCAACGTGCTGCCAGTGAACCGCACAATGACCGGGGGCATGCCGGCGGCGAACATCATGGACCACATTCCGTTGGTGAACGTCATGCCGTTCGGCACGTGCATGAGCATGGCCAACCCGATGGTCGCGGCCGCCACCGCCGCGGCACTTGGCGTGCTGACGCCGATGCCGTGCATCCCGGCCACCGCAACCCCGTGGATCCCCGGCGGCGCGCCGACCCTGCTGCTGGGCGGCATGCCGGCCATCGATGCCAACAGCACCTTGATGTGCAATTGGGCCGGAGTGATCAAAATCGTGATGCCGGGGCAAATGCAGATGCTGATTCCCTGATCGCCCACAACAGAGCTTAGGCCTGCTCGGGATCGCTCCAGCGTCTGAACCACCAGCGCACCCGTGAGATCGGCTTGCCGTCGGCGTCCAATGGTCGTCCGTCGCTGGCGAAGCCCTGTTCCGGTTCCAGCAATTGACCGTTGAGATACCGGGCTTCGACGGCCGGCTTGCCGTTCGGATGAAAGCGTTGATAGCGCCCGTCGCGCACGCCGTCGCGGTAAAACTCGACCTCCGCCAGTTGCCCATCGGGAAAGTAATTGAACGCCTCGCCATGCAACAGCCCTCGGCGATAAGTCGCCTTGCGCTGCAGACTGCCTTCGGGGGCATAGAAACTGGCAACCCCCTGCAGCTTGTCACGCACAAACGGCAACTGCGCCGAGACCTTGCCATTGGGGTGGTAGAGCAGGGTGGTGCCTTGCAGCTCGCCGTGGCTGTAGTGCAAATCAGCCTGCGCACGCCCGTCATCCTTGATGTGCAGCGCACCGTCGAGCTGGCCATCGAGCAGGCGCCCTTTGAGTTGTTTATCGTTCTGCTGCAAATCCAGCGGCGTGATGGCCATGGCGTCTCCTCATCAGTTGACCTGCACCAGACCGCCCTTGATGGTCAGCATGCCGCCGCCATCCACGGTCTGCGAAGCGGCGCCCTTGTTGGTCAGGCTGATCCCGGCATCGTTGGTCATGGTCGTGCCGGCCTTGTTTTCCAGCGAGGTGCCAGCCTGATTGCTCAGAGAGGTCCCGGCCTTCTGACTGATCGAAGTACTGGCCTCGGCCGCCAGATCGGCGCCGCTCTTGATCGCGAAACTGCCACCGCTTTGCAGGGTCAGGGTGCCGGTCACTTTGATGGTCAGGTTGCCGTCCACCGTCAGGCTGTAATCTCCGGTGACCTTGTGCGTGTAATTGCCGCCGGTACTGTGGGTCTGGTCGGCGCCCACGGTCACCGTGCGGCTGTCCTTCACATCGAGCGTGTCGCTGCCGGTCTGGATGGTCACGCTGCGTTTGCCTTTTTCCAGGGTCACGGTCTCGTCGCCGTCCTTCACCGTGCGCGTGCGAGCGTTCTGCACGGTCAGGGTTTCATCGTGGCCGACCGTGGCGGTGGTGTCGTTGAGCACGTTGATCTTCAAGTCTTTCTGCGCCTGCAAAAACACCTCTTCGGCGTCTTTTTTGTCCTCGAAGCGCAACTCGTTGAAACCGCCACCACCCTTGGACGATTGGGTCTTGATTCCCGACTGGGTCTGATTCGCCGGCAGCGCATAGGGCACGGCATTGTCACCGTTGTAGACGCAACCGGTCACCAGCGGTCGATCCGGATCGCCATCGATAAAGGTCACGATCACTTCCTGGCCGATGCGCGGCACGAACTGCATGCCGAAGCCCTTGCCGCTCCAGGGCAGTACAACTCGCACCCAACAGGAACTGGTTTCGTCGTTCTTGCCGTCGCGGTCCCAAGGGAACTGCAACTTGATCCGGCCGTATTCGTCGGTCCAGATTTCTTCGCCCGATTTGCCGACGACGATGGCGGACTGAGTGTGCATTCGTGGTTTGGGCGTTGTCCGCGCCGGGCGGAACGGCGTGGCTTTGGGGATCGCTTCAAAACGATTGCGATAATTTTCGTGACTGGCTTCGTGAGTCACCGCCGTCACCACCCAATCGATATTCAGACTCGCATCATCATGGCCCGCAAGGGTGAACCAATGCCCCGGCACCAGCCAGCGGCAGTCGCTTTCACCGACAAAGCGTTTCTCCTGACTGCGCAAGCCGTCGACCCGCTGCTTGGTCAATGCATCGCCGCGCGCCTTGGCGTTGTAGCCGCCCGGATGCTCGTACATCGAACGCGGCCCGGCCACCGCTTCAGCCTGACCGTAAAGCGAAGTGGTCGGGGTGGTGAACTCGTAATCCGTCGCTCGATACACCCCGGCCACCGCCTGCACACAGACCTGCCCGGAGCGAATGCCATGCAATTCACGTTCGCCCAATTGCTGGCCGAGATAGTTCACCTTGGGTCCATTGGGGATCTGCACGAACGCATCGTTACTGTCACCCAGCACCAACGTGTGCTTGCCGTCTTCATGGGTGAAAAACCAGAAAATCCCTTCTTCCTCCAGCAACCGCGAGACGAACGCAAAATCGGTTTCGCCGTACTGCACGCAGTATTCACGCGGGGTGTAACTGCCGGTGAGTGAGAGCTTGAAGTCGGTGAAGGCGTGGGCCTTGAAAATCGTGGTGACGATGTCTGAAGTGCTGAGGTTCTGGAACACGCGATTGTTGCTGGCCAGGGTCAGCCACCAGAGCCATGGCCTTAAAACAAGTTGATAGCGTTCGGCGGTGGCATCGGCGGGCAGTTGGCGGATTTCGGCGATCAGTGCATCCATTGGGCGGGACAGGGCGTCGTTGTGCAGGGTGGCGGTGACGTGGGTAGCGACGGCGGTGGTCAGGGTGAGCGAGGCGCCGTCGTTGAGGCCGTTGAGAATTTGCGAGCCGAGCTGGTTGAGAGCCTCTTCGCCGGAAAGGGATTCAGGGTAAAGCGCCGACAGTGAGGCGGCGGTGAGGGAAAGGCTGGTGGTGGCATCGACGGAGCGGGGCATCAAGTAGCCTCAGGTGGTCAATGAATCAGCTTCGCAGCGAACCATTCTTGGCGCGGCGGCATCAACCAAGCTTAAGTCCGGCCAATGAGCAGCGTTCATCTATTGAAGTGTCTGATATGAAACTAATTCTCGACTTGATAAGGTTGTAGAAGTCGCGTTTGCTGAGGCCGAATACCTCATTGCTACCCTTGGTTTTTCTGCTGCGGGCCATGATGGTCCGAATCACAAGATCGTTGATTTGATTGGCCGATAACTCGTCAAACATTAAGGTGAACAATACGGCTAATTGGTTGGCGTCTGCCAGATTTATGTTGGTGTTGTTTTCAGTAATGGCATATTCCTGATAGGTGTTCTGATAGTTGAGTGTCAGACGCTGTTTGATGGGAATATAGTGGTTCAGGGCAGAAATACTGGCCACCACCACGGCGATTCCATCGGGAACTTGAGCATTCCAGGGTAAATGGGCCATGGGTGCCGGTTTCTTTTTAGTGGGAACCGATTTTCCTGAAGTAGGATTGACTGTCATGGCGGTGAAGTTGTAAGTGGCAGCACCGACAATCATCACTCCGTTGTCACTGGTGCCCAGTGCCAATACACTTTTGTATTGCGTGCCTAATGCACCACTGGCGTCGAGGATAGGAGAAAGGTCATCCCTGATGTCTGGGTCCATTACCTGATAGATATGATCCGTAACAGTAGGGTTGTCGTCCCCGCCTAATGAATAAATGAACTGATCGGCGATATAACAGAAATCTTCGTCTTTGACGTGTATATGCAACCGTTCACCAACATATTCGACCTCGGTAACCTCTTTTAATAACTGCAGGTTGTGAGTTTCGCAAAGCTTGATGATCTTTGCATTCCTGGCCCCAGGCAGTACTGCTCCCGTGAATTCGGAGCCGCCGGGGCGGGCAAGCCAGTTCATCTTTGGCGAGTGTTTGCTGGCAATATCGACCACCCAGGCGGCGGTGGCGCTACCGCCGTAGATAGCGCGGTCAATATTGGGAACTTGTTGCTCCTCGTCTTCAAGAAATTCGATACCTTCGATAACTTGTGAGTATTCAACACCGGGCGCAGGTGTTCCTGTTATTTTGGGCGGTTTACGTTGGGCGCCAATGCCGGTGGCAATCACTATTTTTTCAACGATTAAGGCATGCGAGGTATCAAACCAGGCGACGTAATTTCCTGGTTGGGTGAGTGACTTGGATATCCGCCGTACCTTGCGTGAAGGATTGTGACCGTAGCGACTACCTTTGACGATTTCACTGACGCCTTGCTGAAAAACACCTGAGGAGAGGAAGTTGTCCAGGCTCATTTCACCATTGGCAACCGTGAACGACGGTGGTGGAGAACCCGGTAAGTGCAGGAGGTGGGCGGGCTGGCCCATGGGGTGTTCTACGAGTTTTGCCCATAGTCCATCCTCACCGACAACTACAGTTTTATAGCCATCGGATGAGGTGTTCAGGAACACTGCAGCGGAAACGCCTGCGCCTATTATCAGTCGGGTCGGCATGATGACTTACCTCATATTGGCTGCACTACCTTCATCGAAAAATAACCAGCACAGCACATGGCAACTGCTTCCTCTGCTGTGCGACATCTTCGGGTTTACACTTTGCTCCTGTTTACACAAGAGAGTCAGTCGTCCGGGACTTACTCCAACACCCACTCCGCCAACTTCCCCGTCACCTGCGTCATCAACACATTCTCGACATCCCTCGCACCCGCCGCACTGCACTTTGCCAACACCGCCTGCACGATCCCGGCATCGAACTCAAACTGCTTGCCGGTCGCGGCCTTGTACCGGCTGCGCAATTTCTCCAGCTTCGCCAACACAATCCCTTCCAGCGTCGCTTCATCCAGCGGTCGATACGCCACCACCGTCATGCGCGCCAGAAACGCCGGGCGAAAGGCTTTCAGCAGCACGTGATGCAGCACTTCGTTGAAGGCATCGGTGCCCAGTTGAGCGGTCGGTGTGTCGAGCAGCAACTCAGCCCCGACGTTGCTGGTGGCGAGCATTACGGTGTTTTTGAAGTCCACCACCAGCCCGGTGCCGTCTTCCATCACGCCTTTGTCGAAGACGTTGTAGAAAGCTTCGAGCACGTCCGGGTGGGCCTTTTCGATTTCGTCGAGCAGCACCACCGAATAGGGTTTGCGCCGCACCGCTTCGGTGAGTACACCGCCGCTGCCGTAGCCGACGTAGCCGGGTGGGGCGCCTTTGAGTTGGCTGACGGTGTGGGCTTCCTGGTATTCGGAAAGATTGATGCTGATCAGGTTGCGTTCGCCGCCATACAGCGCGTCGGCCAACGCATAGGCGGTTTCGGTTTTGCCCACGCCAGTGGGGCCGACCAGCAGGAACACGCCGACCGGTTTCTGTGGGTCGGTGAGGCCGGCGCGGTAGGCTTGCAGGCGTTGGGCGATGGTGTTCAGCGCGGTGCTCTGGCCCATCACCCGCAGGCCCATGCGCTGGCCGAGGGTGCGTACGGCGTGGGCTTCGTCGGCGAGCATCTTGCCCACCGGGATGCCGGTCCAGCCGGCGATCACCGCAGCCACGGTCTTGCCGTCGACCTGTTCCGGTACCAGCGGATCGTCCTGGCGAATGGCATCCAGCCCAGCCTCCAGGCGCACCAGTTCGGCGGCCAGATGATCGATGTGGCTGTCGGTCGCTTCGTCCGGTTTGTCGTTGTCGGCGCGTTCGCTCAAGGCGAGTAATTCGCGACGGGTTTCCAGCAGTTCGCGCACGGCGACCCGTTCTTCGTTCCAACGGGTTTCCAGCTCGCGAATGGCCTGCACGTTACCCACGGATTCGGTTTCCAGCAGGGTGATGCGTTCACGGTGATCGAGCCCGGTGGCCTGTTCGCGACGCAGGCGTTCGACTTCCTCCTTGAGGCTCTGCTGACGATGGCGCAGGCTTTCCAGCGGTGGCGGCACGTCATGCTGGCCGAGGGCGACCCGGGCACACGCGGTGTCGAGCACGCTGATGGCCTTGTCCGGTAGCTGGCGCCCGGAAATGTAGCGGTGGGACAGTTTCACCGCTTCGTGGATCGCCGCGTCCAGCACCTGCACACCGTGATGCTGTTCCAGTTTCGCAGCCACGCCACGGAGCATTTCTACTGCGGTGATTTCGTCCGGCTCCTCGACTTGCACCAACTGAAATCGACGGGCGAGGGCGGGGTCTTTCTCGAAGTATTTTTTGTACTCAAGCCAGGTGGTCGCGGCCAGGGTGCGCAACTCGCCACGGGCCAGCGCCGGTTTGAGCAGGTTGGCCGCGTCGCTGCCGCCTTCCGCGCCGCCAGCGCCAATCAGGGTATGGGCTTCGTCGATGAACAGAATGATCGGTTTGTCGGCGCTGCGCACCGCGTCGATCACGCCTTTGAGGCGCTGCTCGAACTCGCCCTTGACCCCGGCGCCAGCTTGCAACAGACCGAGGTCGAGTACCCGCAGGCTGACCTCTTGCAGCGACGGCGGTACATCACCGGCGGCAATGCGCAACGCCAGGCCTTCGACCACCGCCGTTTTGCCCACCCCCGGTGCGCCGACCAGGATCGGGTTGTTCTGCCGACGGCGCAGCAGGATGTCGATGCACTGACGAATCTCGCCGTCGCGGCCGACGATGGGGTCGATGCGCCCGGCGTGGGCATCGGCGGTCAGGTCCTGGGTGAACTGGTCGAGCACCGAATCCTGTTTCGGTTGCTGATGGCCGGCACTGACCGGCCGCGTGCCGCCAACGTGTTCGCGCGAGTTTTCGGTCCACTCCAGCAAATTGCTGCGCAAGGCTTCCCGTGGAATTTTCAACAGCGACGAGGCGCTATTGAGCAGCAGGCTGCGACGTTCATCACGGTCGAGCAGGGCCAGCAGCAGCAAGCCAGAGCGGATGCTTTCCAGGCCAAGCACACTGGCCTGAACCACCGCATCTTCAAGCAGGCCGATGGTGTGCGCCGAAAGCGCCGGGGTGCGGGTACTGCCGGATTTGAACAGTTCCAGGGCCTTGTTGATTTCCGCCGTCAGGGCATCGCGCTCCAGGCCGAAACGCGGCAGCAGCCAGGCGAAGTCACCGCCCTCGATGTCCAGCAACTCCAGCAGCAAGTGTTCGATTTCGACGTAATGATGACCCCGTTGCAGGCAGCGCTGCGCGGCCCGTTCGAGGGCGCGGCGGTTGTCCGGGTTGAGGCGTCCGATCAGGCTGGCCAGTTCCATGTTCAGGTGATCTCCAGCTGACGAAGGCGGGTTTCGATCCGTTGCACGGCAAGGCTGGTCTGGCGTTGCAGGCCGCCGTTCCAACTGAGCAAGGGCGGGGCCTGACGACCGAGTTTCATCGGACTGGCACCGCGCACCAACAGCACCAGTGTGCAATCCAGGTCGGGGCCGAAATACAGCGCGCTGAGACTGGCCAGTGCCGGATGGGCTTCACCGTCCGGCAGAAACCGCGCCGCCTGCGCCGAGGTCAGTGGGCCAAGGGTCAGGCGGATGCCGGCGTGTTCATCCCAGACCCGAGTGCCGGCCACCGCGTTACGACCCAGTTGCAGGTTGCGCCCGCCCGGTTGCAGTCGACTGCGACTGGCCGGTGGGATTTCCCGCCAGGCACCTTCATAGGCGCTGAGTTCTACTGGCAGTTCGAAGTGCTCGCGTACGATCGCGGCGAAGCCGGCCAGAGAACGACGACCGTCGGCAAATAGCGCGCTGCACGCCAGTACCGCAGAGTCGGGTACAGCCTGGCGTTCCTGCAAGGCTTTGGGCAACAGCCCGGTCAGGGCTCGCAGTTGCGCTTGCACCGGCGACGCGCCGGGGGCCGTGAAGCCGACGGCGATCCGGTGTTTGCGCATCACCTTGTACAGCAGGCTGAGCAAGCGATGCTGGAACAGATCGAGGAACTCGGCCGGGGCATAGTCCTTGGCGCGGGCCCGTTGTTGCAGCCATTCCTGATAGGCGTAGGGCAGGGGGCCGTCCGGTCCGCCGAGGCCGAACACTGGCGTCGTGAGCGTCGGTGGCTGGTCAGCTTCCTGAGTCAGGCTTTCGATTTCGCTGGCGGAAAACAGCGGCGTCAATGGCCCGCGCAGGCGCAAGGCTTCCGCTTGGGGGGCGGTGCCGCTGCCCAGGGATTCGGCTTGCGGGTGTTCGCGCTCCAGCAGCAACAATGCTTGCAGCAATTGGAACGCCTGCGGATCGCGCCGCAGCTTCTGACTCAGGCTCAGAGGGACAGCGGCATGCCGGCTTGGGGTTGCCATGTCTTGACCTCCTTGTCTGACTGGACCAGAACCGTGCGCACGAAGCGATTGGCCGTGGCATAGAGTGAAAAGAACTGCGCCAGCACCGCTGAGAACAGCACGGCGCTGCTGCCGACGAAATGCTGTGGGTCGAGTTGCAGCCGGACCTCCAGCCCATTGCGCCAGCCGCGCCACGCGTCTTCACCAACATGGGCGATCACCCGTTCGCAGCCGAGGCTTAACAAACCGTCGATTTGCCGCAAGGCGCTGGCCTCGTCACGCAGGTTGTGCAACTGCAGGATTTCCTTGAGGGCATCCAGCGCTTGCGGCCCCTCGACCAGTGACAAATGATTGAGGGTCAGTTGCGACACCAGCCGCCAACGGGATTCGCCATCCAGTCGCGGCAAACTCTGCGGGCTCGGCGGGTTACGCAAACGGGCCCAGGCCACCGGCCCCGGTCGTTCGAAACCCAGGGGCGTGCCGGCCGGCAGGCTCTGGGCCAGATGCCGGTTGGTGCACAGCAGTTCCCCGGTGAGGCTGTATTCGCTGGCCTCGGTCAGCGGATCGAGCCGGGTGTCCACCAGGCTCAGCATCAGGTCGGTGCCCAGCCGATTCGGAGTCATGCCGCTGACCCGTCGCGCATGCCAATAGCATTGTTTGTCGCCGCCGATATGCTGGCTGCCGTAATACGCCGGTACCCGTTGCACGCCATGGCTTGAGCTGGCGCGCATGGCGCGGATGCTGTGGATCTCGACGCTGTTTTCCCGGTGACTGTCGGCGACCAGGCGATACTCGCTGCGGGTGCCGTCCGGGCGCAGGGGCTCCGAGGTTCGTGGAAACAGGTTGATCACCGGTGCGCAGCCCAGGGCGAAGTCGCTGGCCTGAAGGTGCAGGCGGTTGGCCGGGGCGCGGTCGAACACGATGTACAGGTACAGCGTCTGGCTGTCGCTGGCGGCGCCGGTCAATGGAATGTCGAAGAAGTTGAATTTGTCCGGGAATGCAAAGTACTCGGCGAGCAGGCGCATGCCCGGATGCACACCATCCTCGTCCGGCAACAGCACTTCGTCGCTGGCAAAACCGACGATCTGCGGCAGCCCGGCCAGCATGACCGGCACGCTGCCGACCGGTCCGGCCAGCACCTTCACCGCGTGGGCACCGAGCAGGTCATACAGGCAGGCGTTGATCACCGGCGAGGCGGCCAGGTGCACGCGTAATTGTTTGATGGCCAGCGTCGACCACTGGCTTTCACCAAGGCAACGCAGGCTCAGGCGCAGGGCCGAACGCGCCTGCGCCACACCGGTCAGGGCCTGTGCTTCATCGCTGCCCAGCAGCAGCGCTTCGTTGATTTCCACCGGCCACAGTCGAACCGCAGCGCTGGTGCGAAAGTGGATGCTCTCGCCTTTGCTGGTGGTGACGAATAGCGGTGTGTCGCGGGGCAATGGATAACCATCGTTCAGGTTGCCCTTGCTCGGGTCCGGCTCGAACTGCACGATCGCGCAGGACGGCAGCGGCCGCATGGCCAACGGGTAAAGCTGTTCGAGCAAGGCGTCGCTGAATTCGGCGTAGTCGTCATCGAGCCGCCGTTGCAAGCGTGCCGCGAGCAG
Source organism: Pseudomonas sp. DF5 (assembly GCF_058148225.1). Taxonomy (NCBI): domain Bacteria; kingdom Pseudomonadati; phylum Pseudomonadota; class Gammaproteobacteria; order Pseudomonadales; family Pseudomonadaceae; genus Pseudomonas; species Pseudomonas sp. DF5. The sequence goes on along the minus strand of NZ_JBYVYM010000026.1, from coordinate 69,783 downwards.
GGCGAAACCTTCGAGCAGTCGTTCGACATGCGGGTCGGGGCATTCACCGGGCGACAGTTCCAGGCGTCTGGCGACCTTGGGATAACGCTCGGCAAAAATGCTCCCGGCGTGGCGCAGCCAGGTCAGTTCGCGTTGGTAGTAATCGAGCAGTTGCGGGTCAATCGAGTCGCTCATGACGCACCTCAAGACCATGGCTGGCCTTCTCGATGACAAAGGCCACGGGCCAGTGCTGCTGGCCGCTGCGTAACTCGCCCACCAGCCGAATGCTCAATTGCTGCGGATGGCCGGGGACCGGATTGACCTGGACCTCGCCCAGTTGCAGGCGCGGTTCGAAATGGCTGATGGCTTCGCGGATTTCCCGCGCCAACTGACGACGGTCATCGCTGCGCTGCTGTTGCAAGGCAGTCCAGTCAGCGATGCCGTAGTCGAGAATGCTCGGCGGGGAGGTCAGCGGACGTGAGCCGCGTCGGGTATTGAACAGGCGCAGCAATTCCGTGTGCACCGAGTCGAGCAGCCCCTGGCGATCGAACACCTGCACGGTGTCGACCTCGCTGGCGGCGAGGCGCTCGAACAACGGTGGGAGCATGCCGGTACCTGCCATGACCGACGCGTCCGCTTACTTGACGAGCTTGTTGGCGGCCATGTCCCAGGTCGAGGCGGCCGTGCCTTCCTTGGTGCCGTCGTCTTTCTGGGCGGTGAGCTCCCACTTGATCTTGGTGAAGTTCAGAGAAATGGTTTCCACCGGTTTGCCACCCGTGCCGCCGCTGACGCTGACGTTGGACAGCACCACGTTGGTCAGGGTGTAGATGATGAACGGCATCAGCTTACCGCTGCCTTCGGCGGCATTACGGCCGATGGTGATCTTGGCTTCCGGGATCGGTTTGCCGGCGCAGCAATATTCGTTGAGGGAAGGCGTCGAGCTGTCGACGAACTTGGTCAGGGTGAACTCGCCGATGTGCGGCTTGCCGGAGGTGCGCTCCGAGTTGCTGACGTCATTGGTCACCTGCATCGCCACGTTGTGGCTGTAGGACATGACTTCGATCTTGTCCTTGTAACCCTCAAGCAAGCTATCGCCTTTGATGTCGCCGCCGAGGTCGAGAATGATTGCATCCATCGCATGAAACTCCTGAAAGTAATCGTGCTAGATAAGCAGGGGAATCCCGCCGGGTTGACCCCGACGGGAGGCAGGTCAGGCTGCTACCGGTGGCGGCAGGGTCGCGACCAGACGGATCGACGCGGTCAGTTCCTCAAGCTGGAAGTGCGGCCGCAGGAACACCGTGGCCTTGTAGGCTCCGGGCTTGCCGGCGACCTCGGTCACATCCACCCGGGCTTCACGCAACGGGTACTGCGCCTTGATCTCTTGCGGCGCGTTGTCGTTGATCAGCACGTAGTCGGCAATCCAGTTGTTAAGGTAGGTCTGCACATTGTCGCGGGTCATGAAACTGCCGACTTTGTCGCGCATGATCACCTTCAGGTAGTGCGCGAAACGCGAGGCCGCGAGCACGTACGGCAGCATCGCCGAAATCCGCGCGTTGGCGTTCGCCTCGTTGGTGTTGTAGAGCTTGGACTTGTTGGTGGTCTGGCCGCCGAAGAACACCGCCACGTCGCTGTTCTTCTTGTGGCACAGGGCGATGAAGCCGAGGTCGTTGAGCTCTTTCTCGCGACGGTCGGTGATCGCCACTTCGGTCGGGCATTTGAGCGACAGGTCGCCGGAGGTTGTACGGAAGGTATGGGCCGGCAGGCCTTCCACCGCACCACCGCCTTCGGCACCGCGAATCGCCGCGCACCAGCCGTATTTGGCGAAGGCTTCGGTGATCCGTTGCGACAAGGCCCACGCGGCATTGCCCCACAGGTATTTGCCGTGGTCGCTGCCGTTGACGTCTTCGACGTAGTTGATGCCTTCCACCGGCGATGTGTCAGGACCGTAAGGCAGGCGCAGCAGGAAGTGCGGCAGCACCAGCGATACGTAGCGCGAATCTTCGCTTTCACGGAACGAGCGCCACTTGATCAGCTCCTGGCTCTCGAACACTTTCGACAGATCCCGTGGCACGGCCAGTTCGGTGAAGCTGTTCATGTCGAACAACCGAGGGCTGGCGGCGGCAATGAATGGTGCATGGGCAGCCGCCGCGACGTTCGACAGTTTCTCCAGCAGGCCGATGTCCTGCGGGTGCCGGCCGAAGGTGTAGTCACCCACCAGCAGGCTGAACGGATGGCCGCCGAAGGTGCCGTATTCCTCTTCGTAGATCTTCTTGAACAGTGCACTCTGGTCGAACTCGACGGCTTTTTCCAGATCGTTCTGCAGCTCTTTCTGGGTCACGTTGAGCAGGCGCAGTTTCAGCCGGGAACTGGTCTCGGTGTTCTTTACCAACAAGTGCAGGCCGCGCCAGGAGGCTTCAAGTTTCTGCAGGTCCGGGTGGTGCAGCACTTCGTTCAGTTGAGCGCTGATCAGCTCGTCGATCTGGCTGATGCGGTCGTTGATCATCGCTACGGTGTCCTTGTCGACGGCCATGCCTTCGTCGAGGACCTGGGTGGCGAATTCCGCGAGCATGTCGCGGGCATAATCCTGTTGGCTGTCGTCATGGGCCATGCGGCCTTTGGCGATTATTTCATCGAGCAAGGACAAGGTCTCGGTCGTACTGTCACTGGCTTGGGTCTGGGCGGCGGATGAGGCGGGCATGGCAAAATTCTCCCTGGATGGATGAGCGATCAGGCTTGCGGTTCAGCCGGTGCTTCGCTGTCGCCAGCAGGAGCGGGAGCGGCGGTGTCCGGACGGGCCGATTTGATCTCTTGCAGTCCCTCGGTGTTGGCAATGACGTCACGCAGCAGCTTGTCCAGATCATCGTTGCCATCGAGTTTGGTCAGCAGGTCGCGCAGACGTTGACGCGCTTCGAACAGGCGCCGCAGCGGAGTGACTTGCTCGACCACTTTGACCGGATCGAAGTCATCGATGTGTTTGAAGTTGAGCTCGATGTTGAGCTTGCTGTCGTCGCCGCTGAGGGTGTTGTTGACCTGCAAGGTGGCGCGCGGGCCGATCGAGGCGAGGACTTCATTGAAGTTATCGCGGTCGATTTCGGTGAAACGCCGTTCATTCAATTTCGGGAGTGGTTCGAGAGGCTTGCCGGAGAGGTCGGCAAGAATACCGACAACCAACGGCAATTCTTTCTTCTCGATCGCGTTGCCGATTTCGACGTCGTAGGTGATTTGCACCCGGGGTGGGCGAACCCTGTCTAGCTTGTGCTGAGTACTTTCTGCCATGGTGGCTGACTCCGATGCATGAGGCGGGAGCAATGCATCGGGAGGCCCGTTTCATCGCATTCCCTTACTGGACCGTAGGTTAGAAAGGGAGGGCAGAGGACCTGTCATTCCTTTGACGAACCTTCCACATTCGTCGTGCCGACCGAACTACCCAAGACGCTAGAACAGGTCTATAAAAAAGCAAACGAAAAACGTTTTTGGACCGTGTCGAGAAAAGGAAAATTCATTTTGTACGCACGTCTTTTTTCTTTGCTTGTGCTCCTGTCGTTCGCCGGGTGTTCGTTGTTCGGGCCTCGCGTCGATCTCGATAGCCTGACGCTGGACGTCGCGCCCCGCGCCAACGACGACACGCCGATAGCGGTGGACTTCATTGCGGTGAACGACGCGGACCTGCTCAAGCAATTGTCGGGCATCACCGCCCGCCAGTGGTTCGCCGAACGTGAGCAGTATCAGCGCGACTACCGACAGCTGATGGCGGTCTGGGGACTGGAGCTGGTGCCGGGTCAATTCATCGATAAACAACCCTTCCCGCTGGGGGGCACGCGGGCGGCTGGACTTTTAGTCTTCGCCAGCTATAACACACCCGGAGCACACCGGTTGCGGCTGGACGATCAAAGCAACGCCTGGCTCAAGTTCGACAGTCGCGAGATGACACTGGTCAGCGACCACCCGAACTGAACACCGGGGGATTAAGGCGCGTAAACAGACATGTAGGAGCCAGGCCGCCATTGGTGCGGCGTCACGAGAGGTCGAAAGGAATCGTATGAGTCTGCTTCCTGACGCGGTTTGCTGGCATGAGGGCATGCAGTTGCTGCCCCAGCATTTTCAGTTGCAAGGGCTGCGGGCCGAGGCGTTGGTGGCGCATTTCGCCCAGGCGTGTAATCCGTGGTTCTGGGGCGTGACCCGCGTTGAATTCGATCCCTCGGCACTGAGTGCCGGGCTGGTGCGCCTGCTCAATTTGCAGGCGACGATGGCGGACGGTTTGCCGGTCAATCTGCAGGCTGGTGTCGGGCCGATGCTGGAGCTCGACGTCAGTGAGGCGATCGATGCCACGGACAATGCCACCATCACCGTTTACCTGGCGGTCAGCCCGCTATGGCGTGCCGGTCAGTTGCTGCCGCTCAAGGGGCGATTGCAGTCCGTCGTCGGCGACGCATTGCCGGACCTCACCAGCGGCGAGTCCCCCGAATCGATCACGGTCTGGCGTCCGAACCCGCGTTTGTGCACGCAGCTGAACAAGGCCGATTCCGTCTGCCTGCCGCTGCTGAGAATTCGCAAGGAGGGCGGCGGCTTTCTTGCGTTGCCTTACACACCGCCGACGCCGTGCCTGTTGCCCGAGTCGGTGGTGGGCCGGCGCGTGGCGGGACTGTGTGCCAGGGCGCGGGAGAAATGCATGTTCCTCGCCGGTCGTTTGCGCCAGGCGCAGCAGGCTGGTAATCAGGATGACGCGATGGAAATTCGGCGTCAGTTGACGGCGCTGTGGGCGCGACTGCCGGAAGTCGAAGGTCTGCTGAACAGTCGCGTGGCCACGCCGCAGGCGCTGTATGGCTTGTTGCTCGGGTTGGCCGGAGCCTGGTCGGCGCTCGATCCATTGGCGGGTGTTCCGCCGTTCGCCCCGCTGGATTTTCTGGAGTTGCAGCGCGGCTACGAAGCGGTGCTCGACTGGCTGGAAAAGACCCTCGAACTGATCCGCGCCGGCTATCGCAGCCTGGCGTTCGAGCGCAACGAACAATCCTTCTCGATTCAATTGCCCGACGACCAACCGAGCCAACGGCTGGTCATCGGTTTGCGCATGCCCAATGGCGCCAGCGAGCAGGCCGCCAGCGAATGGCTGAGCGGAGCGATCATCGCCTCGCAGCCGCACATCCCGTTGCTCAGCCGTCAGCGCATGAGCGGTTTGTCCCATCAGGCCATGAGTCGCAATGAGCAAGTGGCCTACGGCGTCGGCGACGATACGCGGTTGTTCGTGGTGACGGCCGAAGGCCAATGGTTCGACGGGCAGTTGCCGTTACTGATTGCCGCACCGGCTTCCAGGCTGGCCAGCAGTCCATGGCAAGTGGTGTTGTTTGTGGCCCAGGCGAGTGAAAGTGCTTGATCGAGGAAGGAACGTCATATGTCTGAGGGGAATGCCGGGACAGGTACACGAGGCCTCAACGAAGCGCCGCTGAGCAGTGCTTTTCGCCAGGCCTGGCAGCAATGGTCCCAGGACTGGAGCCAGTTGCCCAAGGACAGCGAAGACGAAGCGCTGGTGGAAGCGGTGGTCGAACTCTCCACGCAAATCTCCCAACGACTCTGGCGAACGGCTTTTGCCAAAGTCGGTGACGCCGCCACCGAGCAAGTCAAAGCACTGGTGTATGCCTTTGTCGCGCTGGTCGATGAAACCTTGCTGTTCACGTCATGGCCGGGCCAGTCAGCCTGGCAGGAAAAACCCCTGGAATCGCGAATGTACGCCAGCCGTCAAGCCGGCGAGCGGATACCGTCAGCGATCAAGGAACTGCTGGATGAGCAGCTTCCCACCACGCGCGATCTGGCCAATGTCTATTTGCAGTGCCTGGTGCTGGGTTTTCAAGGGCGTCTGCGGGGCGAACAGAATCAGGCCCAGCATGAGAAATGGCGCCTGGCGCTGTTCACCTTTGCCTGGCAGCACGAGGCGGATTATGCCGACGTCAGTGCCCGGCTCGAACAACCTTCGGCGGTGACGCCACTGCAATTGCCGGTGCGTCTTTCGTTGCCCGATGGCTTTCGCCTGGGGTTGGGAATTCTTGCCGTGGTCCTGCTGCTGACCGGGTTGGGGCAGTTGTTCTGGCGTGACATTCGTCAGGAGCTCGAACCGGTCTTGCAACTGACCGATTCGGTGGCCACCTCGGAGCAAGACTCATGAGCACGCTGGGGATTATCGGCCTGATCATCGTCGTGCTGTTGGTGCTGGCGATCGTCGCCGTGGCGGTCTGGTGGTTGCGCACGCAAAGCGGGGCGGCGATCCGCAGTTTTTACCTGGCGGTGCGGCAGATGGAGCAGGAGCAGGGCACCCAGGATCGTTACCAGATTCCCTGGCTGCTGATGCTCGGCAACGAGACTCAGGGCACGCAGTTGTGCACCCAGTGGCGCTTGCAGCCCACCGACAAACCGAGCTGGTTCGGTCGCTGGTGGTCGGACCCCGAAGGGGCGGTCCTGGTGGTGCCCCAGGCGCTGTTTTTGCCGGATGAAGGCATGCACCTGCAACGGGGTGGCTGGTGGCGCTTGCTGGGTTTGATCCTGCGCTTGCGCAGTCAGCGTCCGCTGGACGGCGTGATCTGGACGGTGCCGATCAGTCGGCTGGGCAATGCCGAGCAGGCGGCGGCCCTCGGCCTGGCGGCGCGTCGACGTTTTATCGATCTATTGCAGCGCTTCGGTTTGAGCCTGCCGGTGTACGTGGTCGTTACCGGCATGGAAGAGTTGCCGGGTTTTCAGGAGTTGATTAGCGCGCTGCCGGTCGAGGCTCGCGAACGTACGCTCGGCTGGTCCTCACCCCACGGGCCCGATGCGGTGTGGCAGGCGCAATGGAGCGATCAGGCGCTGGATCAGGTCAACCGGGCCCTGGCGGAATCGATCATCGAAATCGGCGCCTTGTCCGGGCAGTTGAGCGTCGATCTGTATGGCTTGCCGGAACGCTTCGAAACCTTGCGGCGCAATCTGCAATCCTTGCTGGAACCGGTTTTTCAGGGTAATGCGCAAGGCGAGGCGCCACGTTTTCGCGGTGTCTATTTCACCGCCAACCAGCCCTCGGACGACAGCGCTGACGGGTTTTCGGCCTACGACACCGGCTTGCAGCAGAGTGCTTTCGCCCGGCAACTGTGGCAGCGGCGGGTGGTCGCCGAGCGCGGTCTGGCTCAGGTGGTGCCGCGTCTGTTACGCCTGCGTCAGCGCTGGCAGCGCGTGACGGGTGGGGTGGCGCTGGTGGTCGCGCTGCTCTGGGGCGCTGGCATGCTGTGGGTCTGGCAGGACTCGGAAAAGGATGCCCATGAGTTGTCGCGCCTGATGCAAGGGGCGCAGAAAAATTACGTGGCGATCACGGATGAATCTCATCGGCTGGAGGCAACCCGACGCAACGTCCAGGGATTCTGGCGGGTGCTGGAAAAGGCGCCGCGCTGGCGCTTCACCTCGGTGGTGTTTCCGACCTCCTGGTTCTCCTCGCTGGATGCGCAGTTGGAGAACGAATTGCGCCTGACCGCACATAGTCACTTGTTGTTGCCGCTGCGCGATCTGTTGAGCGCGGATCTGGCGCAACTCAAGACCATTCGCAATACCGAACGACGGGGCAACGTCGAAAGCGAAGACCCGGCCCAATGGCAAAACTACGTCAAGGCCACGGAGCTGGTCGAGCGTGCGGTGAGTCTGGAGCAGCAGAACCAGTGGTTCAGTCAGGCGCTGAACAACACCAAGGCACCGCTCGAAGACCTGGTGTTGCTGAGCAACAACGCCCTGTCGCTGAACCTCAACGCCGGCACCTTGCACCGCGCCGGTTTTTACAACCGGGCGCTGCTGGATGCCGACAACAACGAGTTGAAACCGCTGGACCTGACCATCGAGCGCGCACAGATCGAGGAAAACTTCCTCGGGCTCATGGAGCGCTGGCTGGACCAGTATTTCCTTGCCGATAACTTTGTCCGCCAGGCCGGTTATCTGCGCTTGCACCTGGAGCGGCTGGAGGTTGGCAGCGGCAATTCCCTCACCGAGCTGGAAGATCTGCGGGCGCTGATCGACGACCTGCAAGCGCTGGTCAGCTTGACCAACTCGGCGTGGAGCCGGGGCAAGGGACAGGATCTGGTGCCCGGTTACCGGGCGATGATGGACAAGGTGCGCCAAAGCACATTGCTTGGCCCGCAGGTCGAGCAGCAACTGGATCAACAGGCGTCGAAGCTGCAACAGAGCTTTCGTGACCAGTGGATCACCCAGGCCGGGGCCAGGGACAATTTGCTGATTCAGCAAGGCAGCGGGCAACTGGTCTTGCAAGAGCATGTGGTGCAGTTGAACAACGCGGTGCAGGCGCTGTTCAAGCGCGATTTTGTCGCCATCGCCTTACAGGCGGATCAGTCCGACGTCCCGGACGGGCGGGGGCGCGGTGTTGATGGCGACGATCTCGACAGTGCGCTGAACTACTTCGCCAGTTACAAGAGTTATGCCGCCGAAGAGCTGCCGCGCATCCCCCCGGCGTATCGTGGCGCGTTGCTGCAAGCGGCCGAAGGCGCGGTGGTCAAGGCCATGTTGTCGAGCCTGCGCGAGCACAATGCGCAGGTCCACAGTGGTGTATTCAATGTGCAGGCTACCCAGGCGATTGCCTTGCAAAAGGCCTTTGTCGAAGTGCGCCGCAGCGATCTGGCCACGCGTTTGCAAACCGCCTTGAACCGCCGCGCCCTGGCCGACATCGTCAGTGGCCTCGATGAAATCGTCGCCCAGCCTCTGTTCAGCGGGCGCACCGAAATCAGCCAGTGGGACGGCTCGAAAAACTTCGGCCTGCAACTGTACGGCGCCAATGACGTGCAGGATCTGAAACTGAGCCTCAAGCAGCAGTTCAACACCATGCTCGGCATCACCGAACGCCGCACTTCGGCGCTGGAATGGCTGAAAGTCCAGCAACAGAACCTCTCGGCGCTGGATTACGAACGGGTGACGCAGTTCAGTGCGCTCAACGATGAACTGCTCAAATACAAAGAACAGAACCCCGCCAGTTCGCCAGCGCAGATCGAGCAGTTGGTGAGCCGCGACTTCGTCGAAATGGACGTCGCGTCCTGCGGGCAGATTCTGCAAACCGCCAACCTGTCCGGCGGGCGCGGAACCTTGGCGTTGCGGGCGGTGGATTTGCAACAAACCGCCATGCAACGTTGCCAGTTCCTGCAACAGCAGCAGGCGGCGGCAGCCTGGAATGAACTGGCCAATTATTTCAACCAGTACCTGGCAGAGCGCTTTCCGTTTGCCAATGGCTTGCAGGCCAGCGACGCCGATCCGGCCCGGGTCCAGCATTTGCTGGAGCTGATCGACAAGCGTTTGCCGGTGGCGCAGGCCGGATTGGCTCTGAGCCAGACCCCGGAACGCCTGGCCGCCGAGGACTTTCTCAATCGCCTGAAGCAAGCCAGCACCTGGCTGGGGCCGATGTTCGTGCGCGACAAGAGCGGCGTGCTGGGGGTGGAGATGGACGTGCGCTGGCGCACCGATCGGGAGGAAGAGCGCGGTGCCGACCAGGTGATTGCCTGGGGCTTGAACGCTGGCAATCAACAGATCAGCTACCCCGGCGAGGCTCAGCAGAACCTGCGCTGGATGGTCGGCCAACCAGTCCGGCTGACCTTGCGCTGGGCCAGAAACGGCTATCAACGTCCGGCCAACGATCCGTTGCAGCCGAGCCTGGTAGTGCGGGATCTGGAAGCGGGTTGGGAGTACAGCGGTCCGTGGTCGCTGTTGCGCTTGATGCGTTCGCACATGTCGGTGCAACGTCAACCCAGCATGGACTACACGGATTTTCCGTTGACCTTGCGCCTGCCGGTGACCACGCAGGCCAGCGCAGCAGAGCAAACCCTGATGTTTGTGCGCCTGTCGTTGATGACCCAGGGCTCGAAATTGCCGTTGTCCATCCAGCCCTTGCCGACCCGGGCCCCGCGTTCACCGTTCCTGGTGACGCGGTCGACCGCGGCCATTGAGTCCCATGAGGAGGGCCTGTGAATCAACCTTCAACACCGTTGCCGGAACTGATTGCGCAACTGCTCGAACCAATCAGCAGGGAGGCGCCTTGTGGTCAGGATTTGCGTTATGAACCCGAGTTCGACCGGTTGCGCGAACTGCGCCGCGAGGATGACACCAGTTTGCCGACGGGGGTGTGGCAGTCGTCGATCAAGCGCGCCCAGTGGCCGGAGCTGGAAAAACTGGCCACGAGCCTGCTGCTCGAGCGCAGCAAGGATTTGATGCTCAGCGCTTGGCTGGGGGAGGCCTGGCTGCATCAGGACGGGCTCGATGGGTTGCCGGGCAGCCTGGCGCTGGTGGCTGGGTTGTGCGAACGCTATCCCGAACACCTGCACCCACAGGCTGAGGATGGCGACCTGTCGTGGCGAGTGATACCGCTGGAATGGTTGGCTCGACGCTACGCTGAAGTGTTGCTGACCCGAGTGCCGTTGTTCGAACCGCACAACCACGAATTCGACGGCTTCTGTCTGGACGCCTGGCGCCGGTTGCAGTTGCAACAGGTGCAGGGCAGCGACAGTAAAGCGGCCAAGACCTCGGCCGAGAACGCGCGCAACGAACAGAAAAAAATCACCGAACAGATTCGTGCCACACCGTTGTCATTCTGGTTGCGCAGCCAGGGCAGTCTGCTGCTCAGTCAGCAGCACTTGCAGCGCCTGGAGGTGTGGAGCGACGCTTTTCTCGGGAATCAGGCCCCAGGCTTCAAGGCGCTGCAGGACGTGATCGACGCGTTGTTGACCCTGGTTCAGGAGTTTATCGCCATGCATCCACGAAAACCGACCCCGGCGCCTCCGGTCGAAACGCCAGTGGTGGCTGCATCGAGCCCCAGCTCGACCGCCGCGCCTGAAGTCCTTGCAGTGCCCCAGGTGTTCAGCGAACCGGCGAATCGTGAAGAGGCGTACCGGCAATTGCTGCTGATCGCCGAGTACCTGGCGCGCACCGAACCCCACAGTCCGGTGCCCTATCTGATCAAGCGGGGTGTGGAGTGGGGCAACAAGCCCCTGAGCGAGCTGCTGGGCGAACTGATCAGCGCCGATGCCGAATCCCGACGACTCTGGACACTGTTGGGCGTTCTTTAGTGGTTGAGTCGGGTGGCTGCCGACGGCGGCGGTAACGCAATAGGCGTCAGTACCGGTTGACCGGAAAAAAACGCCGTCAGATTTTTGCCGGCCAGTTCGACGGTGCCCTGGGTGGCCTCCGGGGACAATCCGGCGACATGCGGGGTCAGAATCACGTTGGCCAACCCCTTGAGGGCGTCCGGTACCTGGGGTTCGTGGTCGAACACATCCAGCGCGGCGCCGGCGATCCGCCGCTGTTCGAGCGCGCTGATCAGGTCTGCCGTGACGACCACACTGGCCCGGGCGATGTTGACGAGGAACCCGTTGGGCCCCAAGGCATCCAGTACCTGTCGGTTGATCAGGTGTTGGGTGCCGATCCCGCCCGGAGTGGCGACTATCAGAAAGTCCGAATGACGTGCCAGCTCGGTAGGCGTCGAGCAATAGCTGTAGGGGACGTCGCTGCGATGTTGGCGGTTATGGTAACTCACCCTCATATCGAAGCCGTTGGCGGCACGTTTGGCGATAGCGAGGCCAACCGCACCAAGGCCGAGGATGCCTATGTGTTTGCCAGTCAGGGAAGGGCGCATGATTTTCGGCCATTCGCCCCGACGGACGGCAGCATCGGCCCGAGGAATGTCACGGACCAGTGCCAGCAGCAATGCCATGGCGTGATCGGCGACGGAAGAAGCATTGACGCCAGCGCCGTTGGTCACGGTGATCCCCCGGTTGACGGCGGCTTGCAGGTCGACGTGTTCGTAACCGGCGCCGATCACGCAGATGATCTTGAGGTTGGGCAGGGCGGCGATTTCATCGGCGTACAGGCCCAACGGGCCACGGGTCAGCACCGCATCGATCTGGTTGCCCTGTCGGGCAATGGCAGCGGCGCGCTCGGCCGGGGTTGGGGCCAGGATCAAATGAAACCCTTGGTGTTCGAGAATCGGCAGGTATTCATTGATGGTTTCAACCAGTACCAGAACGGTTGCGGTCATGCTGGGCTCCTGTGGGCAGCGCAGTGTCGGGGCTCGAACGTCGCGTCAGATTGCTGACTCCAGAGCGGATTGGCAATGGTCAGCAGTCATAGGCTATTGGTTGGCAAGCACCCGTGCAGGGGGTGGCGATTCCGGCGAGCTTCTTAGATACAACACTAGATCAGAGCGCGGCAGATGGAGAGGATTTGTCCGCGATGAAATTGCCGTAGCAGCTGTCGAGCCTGCGAGACTGCGTTCGGGTGTAGCAGCTGTCGAGCTTGCGAGGCTGCGTTCGGCTGCGCAGCAGTCGTAAAATCAGGCACTGCGGTCCGTCAGGCACACCGTACATTCAGGGTTTACTAAAGCGTGTCAGAAAACGACACATCGCATACCCACTGCCGACAGTTATTTTTCTAAAAACGACAGGCCTTTGATCTGCTCCGCATAACCATTGCTCAGCTAAGCCTTTGCTTCTGCTCGTTTATCGCGGAGAATCCCGCCCCTGTTTCGGCCGGAGCATGTCTGTCGGTTTTTTCCGACGTGTCCTGGCCGAGTGGCAAGTGACCGGAAAGCGGAGATCCGACCGGATGAATGATCAGGCCAATAGCGTCGACGAACGCTATGTAGCGGCGACACCAGCGAGCCTCGAAAGCTGGAATCGCCATGACACCACCTGGATGCTGGGCCTGTTCGGCACGGCAATCGGGGCTGGTACCCTGTTTTTACCGATCAACGCAGGGCTGGGCGGCTTCTGGCCGCTGCTGATCCTGGCGTTGCTGGCGTTCCCCATGACGTTTTACGCGCACCGTGGCCTGACCCGCTTTGTGCTGTCCGGTCGTGAAGGTGCGGACATCACCGAAGTGGTGGAAGAACATTTCGGCATCAAGGCCGGTGCGCTGATCACCTTGCTGTATTTCTTCGCGATCTTCCCGATCCTGTTGATCTACAGCGTGGCCCTGACCAACACCGTGGGCAGCTTCCTCGAACATCAGCTGCACATCATGCCGCCACCGCGCGCCGTGCTGTCGTTCGTGCTGATTCTCGGCCTGCTGGCGGTGGTGCGTTGCGGTGAGCAGGTGATCGTCAAGGCCATGAGCCTGATGGTGTATCCGTTCATCGTCGCGCTGCTGTTCCTGGCGGTGTTCCTGATTCCTCACTGGAATGGCGGCATCCTCAGCACCGCGTCCACGCTGCCTGAGTCGTCGGCGCTGCTGCACACCCTGTGGCTGGCGATTCCGGTGATGGTGTTCTCGTTCAACCATTCGCCGATCATTTCGGCGTTCGCGGTGGACCAGAAACGTCGCTACGGCACGCATGCCCAAGAGCGCAGCTCGCAGATCCTGTCCCGCGCCCACCTGTTGATGGTGGTGATGGTGCTGTTCTTCGTCTTCAGCTGCGTGCTGACCCTGTCGCCGGCGCAACTGGCGGAAGCCAAGGCGCAGAACCTGTCGATCCTGTCGTACCTGGCCAACCACTTCAGCAACCCGACCATTGCCTTCGCGGCGCCGCTGATTGCCTTCGTGGCCATTTCCAAGTCATTCCTGGGTCACTACATCGGCGCCAGCGAAGGCTTGAAGGGTTTGATCGTCAAGAGCGGCAAACGCCCGGCGCCGAAGACCCTGGACCGCATGACTGCAGCGTTCATGCTGGTGGTCTGCTGGATCGTCGCGACCCTGAACCCGAGCATTCTCGGCATGATCGAAACCCTCGGTGGCCCGGTCATCGCGGCGATTCTGTTCCTGATGCCGATGTACGCGATCCGCAAAGTACCGGCGATGGCGCGTTACCGTGGCCAAGCCTCCAACGTCTTCGTGACGCTGGTGGGCCTGGTGGCGATTACAGCGTTGATCTACTCGCTCACCGCCTGAAGCAGCGGGCGATCAATCGGGGCTGCCCCGGTTGATCGCCCCCTTCGAATGCCCGGCCACACGACCTTTGGTTCGCTGGCGGCAATGCTCGATAGCCGCAACGGCTTTTTCGCAGGCCTTGCACAATGTGGCCGGCGCAGTGGCTTGCTGCGGTGCGAACCATTCGGGGCAGAAGCTGATCACGCCGTCCGGCGAGTGCATCCATTGACTGACAACATGTTGAACCGTCCCGCCCAGTCCCTTTCTGGCTCGTAACGCGTTGAGCTGTGGCGCACAGAGTTGGTCCAGCATCAGCCGGTGGGTCTCGCGCAAGAACGGTGAAATCTGTACCGAAAGGTATGCGATGCCAAACCTCTCCTGGGCCACACGTGCGCCCAACGCCCAGAATGAGCCCACCACCACGATATCCTCATGGCGCCGCGCCGCAATGTAGTCATAGGTCGGTTCGAGCAGGTGTGAGACGGCGCTCCACTGCATGGCCAAAGCGCTTTTCGAGTCTCGCAGGTGGGGTGTGTCGTCGCAGGCTTGCTGGCATAACGGTTCGAATTCCAGCCCATACCGTTCGATGGTGGCCTTGAACGTCGGCTGGCTGCACAGGGTCGCGCGATGACCACGCAGGTTCAGCGCATTGGCCAGGCCAATAAAGGGGAAAACGTCACCGGCCGAACCGATGGCGATCAGGATGACCCGCATGACTCCTCCTTGAGATAAGGCTCGCGAGGTCTTGTGGCACGCCGTCCTGGTGCCGACATCAGGCAAAGATAGCTGGGTAATTGGTGTCAGGCATAAAAAAACGCCGCTCATCTCGCGATGGGCGGCGTTTTTCATGGCTTTGTAGCGTTAGGCTTGAACGACCGGGATGTTGGCGTTCGCAGCAGCTTCACGGAACTCGGCGATCTGGTCGAAGGACAGGTAGCGGTAAACGTCGGCCGCCATGCTGTCGATCTTGCCAGCGTATTCCATGTACTCCTCGACGGTCGGCAGGCGACCCAGGATGGACGCAACGGACGCCAGCTCGGCCGAAGCCAGGTAGACGTTCGCGCCGTCACCCAGACGGTTCGGGAAGTTACGGGTCGACGTCGACACCACGGTGGAGTTCGGCTCTACACGTGCCTGGTTACCCATGCACAGCGAGCAGCCTGGCATTTCCATGCGTGCGCCGGCCTTGCCGTAGATGCCGTAGTAGCCTTCTTCGGTCAGCTGGTGAGCGTCCATTTTGGTCGGCGGCGACAGCCACAGACGGGTTGGCAGCTGACCTTTGACCTGTTCCAGCAACTTGCCGGCAGCGCGGAAGTGACCGATGTTGGTCATGCACGAACCGATAAACACTTCGTCGATTTTCTCGCCAGCAACGCTGGACAGCAGACGGGCGTCGTCCGGATCGTTTGGTGCGCAGAGCACAGGCTCATTGATGTCCGCCAGATCGATTTCGATGACTTCGGCGTATTCGGCGTCAGCATCGGCTTCCATCAGTTGCGGGTTGGCGATCCAGGCTTCCATCGCTTGAGCGCGACGTTCCAGGGTACGTGCATCGCCGTAGCCTTCGCCGATCATCCAGCGCAGCAGGGTGATGTTGGACTGCAGGTACTCGGTGATCGACTCTTTCGACAGCTTGATGGTGCAACCGGCAGCCGAACGTTCGGCCGAGGCGTCGGACAGCTCGAAAGCCTGTTCCAGCGTCAGGCCTTCCAGGCCTTCGATTTCCAGGATGCGGCCGGAGAAGGCGTTTTTCTTGCCTTTCTTCTCGACGGTCAGCAGGCCATTCTGGATGGCGAAGTAAGGAATGGCATGAACCAGGTCACGCAGGGTGATGCCAGGTTTCATTTTGCCTTTGAAGCGCACCAGGATCGATTCCGGCATGTCCAGCGGCATGACGCCGGTGGCTGCGGCGAACGCGACCAGACCGGAACCGGCCGGGAACGAGATGCCCATCGGGAAACGGGTGTGCGAGTCGCCACCGGTACCCACGGTGTCTGGCAGCAGCATGCGGTTCAGCCACGAGTGGATGATGCCGTCGCCCGGACGCAGGGAAACACCGCCGCGGGTCATGATGAAGTCAGGCAGGGTGTGGTGGGTGGTCACGTCGATCGGCTTTGGATAAGCCGCGGTGTGGCAGAAGGACTGCATCACCAGATCAGCGGAGAAGCCCAGGCACGCCAGGTCTTTCAGTTCGTCACGGGTCATTGGACCGGTGGTGTCCTGGGAGCCCACGGTGGTCATCTTCGGTTCGCAGTAGGTGCCAGGACGAACGCCTTTGCCTTCTGCCAGGCCGCAAGCCTTGCCGACCATTTTCTGCGCCAGGGTGAAACCCTTGGTGCTTTCGGCCGGTGCTTCAGGCTTCTTGAACAGGTCGAACGGCGGCAGACCCAGCTCGGCGCGAGCCTTCTCGGTCAGGCCACGGCCGATGATCAGCGGAATACGGCCGCCGGCACGGACTTCGTCAAGCAGAACCGGGGTCTTCATTTCGAAGGTGGTGATGACTTCGTCGGTACCGTGCTTGCAGACTTTGCCTGCGTGCGGGTACAGGTCGATCACGTCGCCCATGTTCATGTTGGAAACGTCGAACTCGATTGGCAGTGCGCCGGCATCTTCCATGGTGTTGTAGAAGATCGGAGCGATTTTGCTGCCGAAGCAGAAACCGCCAGCGCGCTTGTTCGGCACGTAAGGAATGTCGTCGCCGAAGAACCACAGTACCGAGTTGGTAGCGGATTTACGCGAGGAACCGGTACCGACCACGTCACCGACGTAGGCGATAGGGAAACCCTGGCCGCGCATTTCTTCGATCTGCTTCATCGGGCCGGTCTTGCCTTGCTCGTCCGGAACGATGCCGTCACGGGCCATTTTCAGCATGGCCAGGGCGTGCAGCGGGATGTCTGGACGCGACCAGGCGTCTGGAGCAGGGGACAGGTCGTCGGTGTTGGTTTCGCCGGTCACCTTGAAGACGCGCAGGCTGATCTTGTCGGCCAGCACCGGGCGCTTCTTGAACCACTCGCCGTCGGCCCAGGATTGCAGGACGCCTTTGGCGTGAACGTTGCCGTTCTTGGCTTTTTCAGCCACGTCGTGGAAGGCATCGAACATCAGCAGGGTGTGCTTGAGTTCTTCGGCAGCTACTGGTGCCAGTTCGGCGTCGTCCAGCAGGTTTACCAGGGTCACGATGTTGTAGCCGCCCTGCATGGTGCCGAGCAGTTCAACAGCGCGTTTCTTGTCGATCAGAGGGGATTTGGCTTCGCCCTTGGCGAGGGCAGACAGGAAACCGGCCTTTACATAGGCGGCTTCGTCCACTCCTGGCGGAACGCGATTGGTGATCAGGTCAACGAGGAAAGCTTCTTCGCCAGCCGGGGGATTCTTCAGCAGCTCGACCAGGCCTGCAGTTTGTTCGGCGTTAAGCGGCTGGGGAACGATACCCAGTGCTGCGCGCTCTTCGATATGTTTGCGGTAGGCTTCAAGCACAGTTATTACCCTCATCAGTGGTCCCAAATGGGTGTCCGGGACGCTCATCCCGAAATTACCGTACTCATGCGCTGCGTGGCGTTGTGGGCCGCTTAGCCAGAATTACCGGCAATTCCTTACAGAAGCTGCTTTCAAAGTTTTACGCCTGCAGAACGGGGAGCTGATGAGGGTTGGCGTTGGGCTTTTCCCCGCTGGAAAAACCCTTCGCCAACACCGCTCTGAAGGAACGACTGTGCTCGTGACGCTTTGAAAACAGCTTCTAACGGACATTGGCGCCTTAAAAGGCTGGCTGATTCTACGGCAAAAAAATTTGAAAGGTAAGTTAGCTTCCAAACTTTGAGGGGTGATGAATGTTAGACAAAGGGCTAACATGCCGACCTGTTCTGCTTTCCCGTGTTTTGTCTACCTATGCCCAATCAGACCATCAAGACCCCCTGCGTCGGCCTCTGCTCCACTGTTTACGGTGATTTGGTGTGCCGTGGCTGCAAGCGTTTCCACCACGAAGTGATCCACTGGAACGGTTACAACGAGGAAGAAAAACGCGCGGTGTGGTTGCGTCTTGAGCAGCTGTTGTCCCAGGTGATGGCCGCCAAGGTAGAAATTTTCGATCCCGCGCTGCTGAGAATGCAGCTGGAACAGCGCAAGATCCGCTTTGTGCCGCATCAGTCGGAGTATTGCTGGGCTTATCAGCTGATCGCCAGGGGCGCGCGGGTCATCAACAACCTGGAAGCCTACGGGATGGTGCTGCTGCCCGAGTTCCGCGACTGGAACCTGCCGGAACTGAGGGATGCCATTGATCGGGAGTTTTTCCTGCTCTCGGAAGCGCATTACCAGCGCTACATTGCGCCGGGGTTCCTAAAAGACGCCTTCGGCGGCTGATTTTTAAAAGCTTCGCGGGCAAGCCTCGCTCCTACAGTCTTGCGTTGCTTACCCTGTAGGAGCGAGGCTTGCCCGCGAAGGCGATCGACCCGACGCCGAAAATCTCAATGCCGGGTCACGATCTCTTCCAGGTGATCCATGATGTCGTCCGGCTTGAGCACCAGCACATCGCTCTCCAGCGCATCAAGCACCACTTCCGCCGTATTCCCGATCAACGCCCCGGACAACCCGGTCCGCGCCACCGTGCCGATCACCGTCACGGAGGCCCCCAGCTTATGTGCCATGAACGGAATCAATACATCCGCCGGGCCTTCCTCGATGTGCAGGTGGTCGTCGTCGATGTCGAACTCGGCCTGGAACGCCTTGCACTGCTCGCGGTAACGGGCCTCGATGGTTTCCTTGAGCTGCAACGTCGGGTCGGCCGCCGACAGCATTGGCGACGGATGGGCGCTGATCACGTGCAGATGGGCCTTGGCCAAGCTGGCAATGTCGTAGCCATGATCGATGATGCTGGCATGCAAGGTGCGGTGTTCGCCGTCCATATTACCGACATCGATGGCCGCCAGGATCACGCCACCGGCCCAGGGCTTGGCGGTTTTCACCAGCAGCACCGGAGTCGGGCAATAGCGCAGCAGTTTCCAGTCCGCCGGGGTCAGCAGGGCCTTTTTCAGTGGGCTGTCGGGATAATGCTGCTTGACCACCAGCCCGCAACCTTCAGCCTGCTGCACGTCGATAATGGTTTCGTGCAGGCTTTCGTTCCAGGCTTGCTCGGTGGTGACGTTGTAACCGTCCGCCAGCAGGGCCGCCTTGAGCACGCTGAGCATCGCGCTGTGGTCGTGCTTTTTATCGCAGACCAGCAGGTGCAGATGAGCCTGGGTCACGCCAGCGATCAATTTGGCCCGTTTGAGCGCCAGGCTTTCCGAGTGTTCGGGTTCGATGACCACCAGAATGCTGCGAATGGCTTGCATGATCGGGTTCTCCAGGAGGGTAAAAACACTGCGTTGGACAACTATAGTTGTTGGTCGGGCATTCGCGACTTGATGCATATCAACGGTGGCGACTGGTGGTCTGTCGGCAGGCCGGTATAATCGGCGCCCTTCGTTTTGAACCTTTTATCCGTGAGCCCCATGATCCTTCCCGAAATTCACGAGTTCCTCGGCTGCCGCACGCCCGACGGTTGGGTCCAGGCCGCGCTGGCCGATCAGGAAACGCTGCTGATCGACCACAAAAACTGCGAATTCAAGGCGGCCAGCACGGCGTTGAGCCTGATTGCCAAGTATCACTCCCACGTCGATCTGATCAACCTGATGTCGCGTCTGGCCCGGGAAGAACTGGTGCACCACGAGCAGGTCATGCGCCTGATGAAGAAACGCAAGATCGAGCTGCGCCAGTTGTCTGCCGGGCGTTACGCCTCGGGGCTGCGCAAAGTGGTGCGCAGCCACGAGCCGGTGAAACTGGTGGATACGCTGGTGGTCGGCGCCTTCATTGAAGCTCGCAGTTGCGAGCGTTTCGAGGCGTTGGTGCCGCATCTGGATGAGGAACTGGGCAAGTTCTACTTCGGCCTGCTGAAAAGCGAGGCCCGGCATTTCCAGGGTTACTTGAAACTGGCCTATCAGTACGGTGACGCCAAGGACATCGCCCAGGTGATCGACAAGGTGCGCGACGCCGAACAGGCGTTGATCGAGTCGCCGGATGTGGAGTTCAGGTTTCACAGTGGTGTGCCGGTCGCGGCCTAACGGCTCAAACCCAGGCGTTCATGCCACTGGGCAATGGACTCTACGGGGTAGACCTCGAATTGCTGGTCCCCCGGATGCACCTCGACTTCCACCCACGGCGCCTTGGAGCCGAGCATCAGATGCGTGTGCTCGGGCGGCACCGGCAACGGGGTGTCGATGGCCGAGGCAAACGGGTGAATCAGCTCCGGCCATTCAGGGCTGAACAGCCATAGCCCCGAACCGCACAGGGAACAGAAATGTCGCTCGGCGGTGCTGCGCCGGGCGCGTTTATCGCCTTCGTCCTTGAGCCGCGCATGGTAAATCGAGATGTGCTTGCGACCACGCACCTTGAGGCTCTGGGCGTCGCCCGCCAGGTTGATCGCATAACCGCCACCGCCCTGGGTCTTGCGACAGATGGAGCAGTAGCAACGCTGATAAGGGTAGGGGTGGGCGCTGGTCAGGCTGAACGACACCGCGCCGCAATGGCAGGAGCCTTCGAGCTGCATGGGAGCCTCCGATGGGGTTGGGATGACTCAAGACAGACTAGACCGTAAGCGTTTCTGGACAGTTGAATTTATGCTGGCCGTTCGGGCGTCTTCGCGGGCAAGACACAGGCGGGCTTGCTCGCGAAGAACGATGACGCGGTCTGCGCTACGAGCACTGCCCCTGCGGCACCCTCAGGCAATGAGCCTCGCGACCCTCCCACTTGGCGATCACCAGTGGCGCCAGTGCATTGCCAAGCACATTCAGGGCGGTGGTCGGCATCTCCATCAACCGATAAACCCCGGCAATGAACGCGATGCCTTCCAGCGGTAATCCGGCACTGGCCAGGGTGGCCGAGAGAATCACGAACATGAACCCCGGCACACCGGCAGCCCCCTTGGAAGTCAGGACCATGGTCACCACCAGCAACGCTTGATCACCCAGGCTCAGGTCGATGCCGTACAACTGGGCGACGAACAAGGTGCCGATGCCGAGAAACAGCGACGCACCGTCAAGGTTGAAGGAATAACCCACCGGCACCACGAAACTGACCAGCGACGGCGGCACGCCATAGGTCTCGAGTTTCTTCATCAGTTGCGGCATCACCGCCGCCGAGCTGGCGCTGGAGAAGGCCAGGACCAGTTCATCCTTGATGTGGCGCATCAACGCGAACAGGTTGATCCCGCACAGTCGCGCCACCAGGTTGAGCACCACCAGCACGAAGAACGCGATCGCCACGTAACTGACCATGATCAGCTTGGCCAGTGGCAGCAAAGAGCTGAAACCGAAGTTGGCCACGGTCACGGCAATCATCCCGAACACACCGATCGGCGAGTAGGCCATGATCATCGACGTGACCTTGAACATCGCTTCCGAGACCCCGCGCAGCAACGCGATCAACGGCTCCTTGCGTTCGTTGCCAAGCTTCGAAACACCGAGGCCGAACATCACGGCGAAGAACAGCACCGACAGCAGACTGCCCTGGGCCATCGCGTTGACGACGTTGTCCGGAATAATGCCGACGATGATCTGCCCCAGGCTGTGCCCTCCGGTTGCGCCGCTGGTCGGCAGGGTAACGGCGGCTGCCTTGAGGCTCGCCAGATCAGTGCCGGCACCGGGTTTTAACAGGTTGCCGATTACCAGTCCGACGATGATTGCCAGGGTGGTGATGCTGAAGAAATACGTCAGCGACTTGACCCCGATGCGGCCCAGGGATTTGCCGTCACCATGACCGGCAATGCCGACCACCATGCAGGAAAACACAATGGGTACGACGATCATTTTCATCAGCTTGATGAAAATGTCGCCGGCCGGTTGCAGCAGGTTGTTCACCAGCCATGGACGAGATTCGGGAAAGCTGTGCAGCAGGGCGCCGATGGCAATGCCGGCGAGCAGGCCGATCATGATTTGCCAGACCAGCGCGATACGGGGCTTGTGCATGGGGGATGCCTCATTTGATGACATGATTATGAGTGTTGTTCTAGGCAGTCAATGAGCAGCCGTCCGATGGCTGTCGGGTGTAGCGATCAGCCGTCAGCGCAAGCGTTGGCACGCTTCTTTGAGACGACGGCAACCTTCTTCGATCACGTCCAGCGCACTGGCAAACGACAGACGGATATATGGCGACATGCCGTACGCCGCACCGCTGACCGTGGCTAGGCCGTGCTCCTTGAGCAGGTAGGCGACCAGTTGCGAATCGCTGTCGATGCGCTCGCCGCTGGTGGTGGTTTTGCCCATCAGCCCGCTGACGTTGGCGAACACATAGAACGCCCCGTCCGGTGGGGTGAAGCTCAGGCCGTTGATCGGTTGCAACAGTTCGAGCATACGGTCACGGCGTTGTTGGTAAACCTCGCGCATGCCGGCAATCGGTGCCTGATCTCCGGCGAAAGCCGCGACCGCAGCCGCCTGGCTGACCGAACTCGGACACGTGGTGGTCTGCGACAGCAGTTTGCCGATGGCACCGATCAACCACGCCGGACCTGCGCCAAACCCAAGACGCCAACCGGTCATGGCGTAACCCTTGGACGCGCCGTTGACAATCAGCGTGCGCGATTTGAGGTCTGGGACGAGTCGGGTCAGCGGCACGTGCCGGGCATCGCCATAGACGAACTGCTCGTAGATTTCGTCGGCCATGATCAATACGTGAGGATGCCGACGCAGGACGTCTGCCAGTGCCAACAGCTCGGTTTCGCTGTAGACCGCGCCACTCGGGTTGTTCGGCGTGTTGAGGATCACCCATTTGCTGCGCGGGGTGATTGCCTGTTCAAGCGCCGCTGGCGAGAGCTTGAAGCCGTTGGATTCATCGCCGGGAATGATCACCGGCGTGGCGTCGTTCAACCGGGCGATGTCCGGGTAAGACACCCAGTACGGCGTGTGCACGATCACTTCATCGCCCAGGTTCAGTGTTGCGGCCAGGGCGTGGTAGATGATGTGCTTGCCGCCGCAGCCGGTAACCACTTCGTCGAGCCCGTAATGCAGACCGTTATCGCGCTCAAGCTTGAGGCAGATCGCTTTGCGCAAGGCGAGTGTGCCGTGGGTGGCCGTGTAGTGCGTGTCACCGCTGTGCATCGCGGTGCTGGCGGCGTCGAGGATATGTGCAGGAGTGTCGAAATCCGGTTCGCCCATGGTGAAGTTGACGATGTCCCGACCCTGGGCACGCAACTCGGTCACCAGTGCGTTGGCGGCGATGCTCGGCGAAGGCTGAATGCCCAGCACCCGATCAGACAAAAATGCAGTGCTCATTGTGTTCCCCTTAATCGGCCAGGCCGGCCTGCTGCAAGACCTTGTCCATCCAGCTCTGACGCAGGGCGCCGGTGGCGATTTCGGCTTTGACTTGTTCTTCGTGGGCCGCATGTTGTGCGGCGCGACGCAGCACTTCGGCGGCATCGGCCTGGGAAAACGCCACCAGTCCGTCTTCGTCGCCGACCAGCAAATCGCCCGGTTGAACCAGCATGCCGCCGATCGACACCGGCACGTTGATCTCGCCCGGACCGCTCTTGTAAGGGCCGCAGTGCACGACGCCGCGGGCGTAGCAGGGGGTATCGTCGAAACTGGCGACATCGCGAATCGCGCCGTCAATCACGAAACCGACGCAGCCACGCTGCTGGGCGTAGAGCTTGACCAGTTCGCCGATCACCGCGTTGTTGGTATCGCCCTGGGCGTCCACCACCAACACATGGCCGGGTTGCAGCATGCTCATGGCCTTGTAGATCAGCAGGTTGTCGCCTGGACGGGTTTTGACGGTCAGGGCGGTGCCGACCAATTTGCCGCTGCGGTTGTAGCGGGTCAGGCCGCGAGCACCAATGTGCCGGCCGAGGTTGTCGCTGATGTGCGGCGTGACCACATTGGCGAACGCTTCGAGCACTTCGGCAGCGGCCAGCGGTGGGTTGGGAAGAATGCGTGAACCGGGCAAGGACATGGCTGATATCCTGAAGAATGAGTTAGCAGCCGATCAGGGCTGTGGCTCGATCTTAGGAGTGATAAACAAACAGTTTTAGCGATATTTTATTATGCGGTAGTATCGCTTTTTTTCATGTGGTGTTTGCAATGATCACCTTTAAGCAGATTGACGCGTTGTTCTGGATTGCCGAGTTGGGCAGCTTCGAAGCGGCAGCGAACAAGCTGAACATGTCTCAGTCGGCGATTTCCAAACGTATCCAGGAGCTGGAAGAAACCTTCGACGTGGAGATTTTCGACCGCAGCAAGCGCAACGCACGGCTGACCGAGAAGGGCGGCGAACTGCTGGATTACGCCAAGGATTTGCTGGAACGCCGTGACTATTTGCTGGAGCGGGTCAGCGCCCGTGAAGTATTGGTGCGCAGGTTTCGCCTCGGGGTCACCGAACTGACGGCGTTGACCTGGTTGCCGGCGCTGGTCGAGTCGCTGCGGCAGGCTTACCCCAAGGTGCAGATCGAGCCTTCGGTGGAGCTGAGTAGCGAACTGTTTCGCAAACTGGAAAACGATCAACTCGATCTGGTCATCGTCCCGGATGTCTACAACGATGCGCGGTTCGTCAGCACCCCACTGAAGTCCGTCGAAAACGCCTGGATGTGCGCCCCGGGTCTGATCACCGACCCGGATCCGGTGAGTATCGAGCGCCTGGCCGGTTGCACGGTGTTGACCCAGGGTTCGCAGTCCGGGACAGGCTTGATCTACGAGCGCTGGATGGCTTCCCACAATGTACAGATGCCTAAAACCATCACCAGCCATAACTTGCTGGTGCAGGTCGGATTGACCTTGTCCGGGGTTGGTGTGAGTTATTTGCCCAAGGCCTGCCTGTCGCACTTGATCGAACGAGGCGCATTGCGCGCTCTGGTGACGACGCCGGGCCTGCCGCGGATTCGCTACGCCGCGCTGCACCGTACCGATCGTCAATTCGGTCTGAATCAGGATGTCGCGCAGTTGGCGCTGCAGTGTTGCGACTTTTCGCGGTTGTTGCTCTGAACGTCAGATGTCGGGCTTGCCCGCGATGAACGATTACACGGTCTACCGGTTAGGCACCCGCCACAAATACCACGACGCCACCGTCCGATAAGGGCTCCACGCCAACCCGATATCAATCATCTGCTTGCGACTCGGCTGTTGTCCCAGCCCCTTTAACCGGCGATAACCCTCACGCACCCCGAAGTCATCGGCCGGCAAAACGTCTGGCCGCTCCAGGCTGTAGATCAGCAGCATTTCCACGGTCCAGCGGCCCACTCCGCGCAAGGTGATCAAGCGCTCGATCAACGCTTCATCATCCATGGCCAGCGCCGTGGCGTAGTCCGGCACCACGCCGTTCAGAGCCGCCTGGGCGATGCCCTGGATGGTCGCGATCTTGCTGGCGGAAAAGCCGCAACCGCGCATCTGCTCGAAGTCGGTCGCCAGGATCTGCTCGGGTCTGGGGAAGGGGCTCGCGGGAAACAACGCCAGCAGCCGGCCGACAATCGCATCGCCAGCCTTTGTATGCA
This sequence comes from Pseudomonas sp. DF5, assembly GCF_058148225.1. Lineage (NCBI taxonomy): Bacteria > Pseudomonadati > Pseudomonadota > Gammaproteobacteria > Pseudomonadales > Pseudomonadaceae > Pseudomonas > Pseudomonas sp. DF5. The sequence continues at coordinate 44,450 of NZ_JBYVYM010000026.1, read as the reverse complement.
GTTGCTGATAGGCAATCGCCCGCACCAGCGACTCATAAGGATCGCGCGCCGCATGGGGTTGATGCAGGCAGGGGCCGATGGCGCTGATGTGGCGCTGCCAGTCGGTATCGAGGGCCGAGAGAAATTCGCTGGCCAGTTGATAGGTGTCGGGCATGGAACATCCTGAGGGGCGGGTGGCTGCGGGAAGACTAGTCGTCCCCCCGCAGCGCCGCACTCCATTGCTTGCGGTCAAACTTTCCCGGTCGGGGCCAGCAGGGCGTTCACTTGGCTATAGGTGAAGGCTTGGAGGTGGCTGCTGTCGAGCGTGCCGGTTTGCAGAAAGCTTTTGGCCAGGCCGGCCATGGCGCCGTAGAGGAATTCGGCGATGCCCGAGCCGGCGCTCAAGCGGCGCACACCGAGGGCTTGCAGTTCTTCAGGTGAAGGCAGGCCCGGGAAGCCGAGCACGTTCAGCGGCAGCGTCGTGCCATGGCACAGGGCGTCGATCTCGTACGCCGCCGTGACGCCAGCGGCGAACAGCCCGTCGGCACCGGCCGCCTGATACAACGCGGCGCGTTTGAGCGTCTCGGCGACACGATCTTCGGCCGGTACCAGCCCCCTGAGGTACACGTCAGTGCGGGCATTGATGAACAGCTTCACATCCCGGCGATTGGCAACCTGGCGCGCGATTTCGATCTTGCGGGCCAGCAGGTCGGGCGGGGCAGCACCGTCCTCGATATTGATCCCCACGGCACCGGCGGCGATCACCGCGTCGACCACTTGCGCAACTCGCCCCAGGTCATCGGAATAACCCGCCTCGATGTCCACGCTCAACGGCACGCTGATGACCCGGGCGATGGATTCGACGGTGGAAACCAGCCGCCCAAGCGGCAAGGTGTTGCCATCCGGATAACCATGCACCCAGGCCACCGCAGCGCTGCTGGTGGCCACGGCTTTACTGCCCAGATGTTCCACCAGTCGCGCCCCGGTGGCATCGGCGACGTTGGTCAGAATCAGCAGGCCGCTCTGGTGCAGTTGGTGGAATTGAGTGTCGAGTGTGTCCATCGAATGTCCTTCCTTATGACTCTTTATTGGAAAACCTTTTTTTGAAAAGCCGTGGAGTGATCAGAATGCCAGTTGTTGGGTGATTTGCACCGCGGCGCTTTCCAGCCTGAGCAGAAACGCTTTACGCGGTTGTCCACCACCATAGCCGGTCAACGAGCCGTCTGCGCCGATCACCCGATGACAGGGCAGCACAATCGCCAGACGGTTTTGCCCGTTGGCCATGCCCACGGCGCGACTGGCGCCGGGCTTGCCCAGTTGCGCGGCAATCGCGCCATAGGTGCTGGTCTGGCCGTAGGGGATCTTCATCAATTCGTTCCACACCTGCTTGGCGAAAGCGCTGCCGGGCAGGTGCAGGGGCACGTTGAATTCGCTCCGTTTGCCGGCGAAGTATTGCGCCAGTTCTTCTTCAATCTGCTGCAAATGCCTGTTGTGTCCGGGGGCCACGGCGTAGCCATAACGGTTCTGCAGTTCTTCGATTTCCTTGGTCAATGCCGGTCGATCGAGAAACTCCAGCAGCACCAGCCCACGCCATTCGGCCATGGCGATCATCGGCCCCAGTGGCGTGGTCAATCGGGTGAACAGCAGCGGCTCGCTGTGGGCGGCGCGACCGGGGGTGATGTGGAATGACTTTTGAAACGCATCGCGAAAACCGCTCAAGGATTCATAGCCGGAATCGAACGCCGCGTTGTCGATGGATTCGCCTTGCTTGATGCCACCGAGGGCGATGCCCAGGCGTCGGCTGCGCAGCCAGGCGTGAAAGGTCATGCCGAAATGCTGCTTGAACCAGCGCCGCAGTTTCAGCGGCTCGATGCCTTCGGCGAGCAATTGGGCATCGGTCCAGCGTAGGTCGGGGTCGGCGTCGACGGATCTCAGCAGTTGTTGCACCCAGTCCGGCGCAATGGCCGCGGCGTCCAGCGGTTTGCACCGCAGGCAGGCCCGATAACCCGCCGACATCGCCTCATCGGCATGGGCGAAGAACTCGACGTTTTCCGGCTTCGGTTTGCGCGCCGTGCAACTGGGGCGGCAGAAGATACCGGTGGTTTTGACCGCGGTAAAGAACACCCCCTCGTAGGCGGTGTCGCGTTCGAGCATGGCGCGAACCATCTCGGCGTGGGGCGGAAGCACAGCGTTTTGTAGGTTCATGGGCTGAGCATAAGCCGCGTTGCCTGGCGCCTCCACCGGAAAATCGACAGAGAATTTTTGTCCCCTGAGCTACAGTCATCGGGTCACCGGCAATGCTGTAAACGATATTTTCAGGAATCCATCCCAATGCAAGCATTCACGATCAAACACATCGATCACATCGTCCTGCGCGTCGAGAACCTCGAACGCAGCATCGCGTTTTACGGCGAGGTACTCGGCGCCGAACTGGTCAAGCGCCGCGACGATCTGGGCCTGGTGCATTTGCGTGCGGGCACCTCGATGATCGACCTCGTCGACATCCAGGGCGAAATCGGCCGCACGGGCGGGGCTGCCGCTGGCCGCGAACGGCGCAACGTCGACCACTTCTGCTTGCGCATTGAACCGTTTGACGAGGAAGCGCTGGTCAGTCACTTGCAGTCCTTCGGCCTGAAACCCGAGAAAGCCGCCGTGCGTTTCGGTGCCGAGGGCAACGGGCTGTCGATCTATTGCTTCGATCCGGACGGCAACCAGGTCGAACTGAAAGGACCGTCCCAAGCGTAAAGGTCAGGCCCGTTTCGCCATCAACAGCACCGAAGCCGCCGCCGACAGCAACCCCGCGCAGCAACGGTTGAACATCCGCTTGCCCCGTGGTTCGGCGAACCAGCGGCGCATGTGCAGGCCCATGTAGGCGTAGGCGCTGATGGCGATCCATTCCAGCAGCAGGAACAACGCGCCGAGCACCGCGAATTGCGGAGCCACCGCCTGGGTCGGGTCGACGAACTGCGGCAGGAAGGCGGTGAACAGCAAAATGGCCTTGGGATTACCCGCTGCCACCAGAAACTCCTGGCGCGCCAGGGCCAGGATCCCCACCGGCGTGCCGGTGATGTGCTGCTCGGCTTCGGGATTGGCACGCCACAGTTGCCACGCCAGGTACAACAGGTAGGCGGCACCGATGATCTTGATCGCGTAGAACAACCATTCCGAGGTTTTCAGCACCACCGACAATCCGGCGGCGGCCAGGCCGATCATCCCGGCAAACGCCAGCAAGCGGCCGACGCCGGCCACACAGGCGCGACGATAGCCATAACGGGTGGCGTTGCTGACCGACAGCAGATTGTTCGGGCCGGGGGCCATGTTCAGGGCAAAGCAGGCCGGCAAAAACAGGAAGAGGGTGGCGAGGTCCATGAACGGGCTCCAGGAACGAGAGCGGTATTTTTATCACGGGTGGTTGGTGATTTGGCCCATACAGCGGTGGATGCAAATAGCCGTACAGAGAACAACACGGGACAGACCACGAGAAAAACACGGGACAGACCACGATTGTTCGGCATTTGCCTTAAATCGTGGTCTGTCCCTTTTTGCGTTTACGGATCGCAGCCTTCGGCAGTTCCTACGCCGGACGCGGTGCTTCTACGGGCGGGGTGCCGTCGTGGAACATTGTCTTCAGTTGAGCACGCAGTTCTGGTGAATCGGTGTGCTTGTGAACACTGACCGCATGCTGTGCCGCGGCCTCCAGCAGTTCGTTTTCAGAGTCTGCGGACAGGGCGACCGAGCATTTGGACGCGCTTGGGAACTCGCGGCAGTCGATGTATTTACGCGCCATGATCTTCTCCTCCCTACGATGAAGGCAGGCTGTGGCCTGCGTGAACGATCACTCGACGCGCCCCGCATCGAGTGTGCCGACTCTTGAAGTATAGGCCCGCCATAAGGTGCCTCGTGACAGTCTTGCAACCTACAGGGCGCGACATGCATCGCGGAACAGGCAGGGTTGTTTTCTTCAATACAGCATTCCGCTGGCTCTTTACCTTGAGCCCGGGTTCAACTGAATTGAAGAAGGTATGCAATGAGTCTGATTCTTTCCATGGCGGCGTTTGCCTTGGTCGCTTCCATTACACCGGGGCCGGTGAACATTGTGGCGTTGAGTTCGGGGGCGCAGTTTGGTTTTCGCGCCAGTCAGCGGCATGTCGCCGGAGCAACGCTGGGTTTCGTTTTATTGTTGGTATTGATGGGATTGGGTTTGCATGAGGTTTTGCAGCTATGGCCGGCGCTGACGCAGGTGGTGCAACTGGGGGGGGTAGCGTTTCTGTTGTTCATGGCCTGGAAACTGGCGGCGGACGATGGCCGCATCGGTGCGGAAAAATCGCACAGGGCGCCGTCGATGTTATATGGCGCGGTGATGCAATGGCTCAATCCGAAGGCCTGGCTGGCCTGTGTAGCGGGCATGGGCGCGTTCGTCGCGGACGGCGAGGCGCGGCTGGTCTGGCAGTTTGCAGCGGTGTATCTGGTGATCTGCTATGTGTCTGTCGGCTGTTGGGCGTATGCCGGCACATGCCTGCAGGGTTATCTGAATAATCCTGTAGGCATGCGATTGTTCAACCGGCTCATGGCATTGTTGCTAGGAGTGAGCGCGGTGTATTTGTTGCTTTCCTGAGCGACACACCCTCAGGCATTCACCTTAATCGAGTCCGTGCAGCAAACTGAACTCTTGTTTTGTCAGCGGTGTGAACCGGTTGTTTCGAAGCTGGCTGATGGCATACAGGGCACGACCCGTACGGCCATTACCGTCGCCTAGACCGTGGAAACCTACGACGGTCGCCAGCAACTGTTTGTCGAAATGCTCATGACTGGAATTCAGTGTTTTCAGATGTTGTTCCATCGCGGCGAATCCACTGATGTTGCTAGCGTATTTCTTGTCATTGACGCCCACGCGTACGACGTCCGAGGTGGCTGGCGCGATACGGGCATGCAGCTGTTTGATCACGGTCGGATCAGTCAGTGTTTTTTGATTGCCGGCGTACTCGCGCAGTACCAAAACGATGCTGTCGAGGTCGTTGCCAGGGGAGGTAGAACCATTGACGATCCAGGCGCCGGCCCTTTGCGAGTTATCGGTAAAGCCTATTGGATTGAAGGCGGACTCTGGCATGACCTGATTAAACGGTGTCTTGCCCAGGTCTTGCTGTAATACGTTTTGTTGGTAATTCTTCATGTAGGTGACGTTTTTCGTTTCGACCTGGGCAAAGGTTGCCAGCGTATCGGCGTAACTTTGGGCAGCGGATGCGGAGCGGGCGCTGGTGTAGCTGTATTGAGCTTTTTCCAGGACGGCCTTGAAAAGATCATCAACAGCCGTTCGGCCGATCAATGCCTGCAGATCTTGTGTTTGCCTAAGTCCGGTCGCCGATTCAACAAGCGCATTGTTGAACAGATGCTCCAGTTCTGACGGCAGAGCGCCATCTGGCAGTCGACTGTGCTTGTTGCCCAGGCGGGTCACAATCTGTTCAACGGTTTGAATGCTGTCGTCCTTGAACAACGCACGACCATGGGCAACCGTGTCCAGTGACATGCGGATCCGGGGAGCCGAGCCGGTATGGTTGATGGCCTTGATCAAGTCGTAGCCGTTTGCACCGGACATAAAACGCAATTGCTGTCTGGCCAGGTGAGAAGCGGAGCGGGCGTGGCTGCTCAACTTCATTACACCTCGAGCCAGCAGCTTGCTGCCACCGGTGAGTAACTTTGTAGGATCGTCAATGGGAGTGAAGAGGCTGATGACGGTACTGCCAACCACTTTGGAAGTTGAAAGCAGTTTCGAGACCAGGGTTGTGCCCTTCGCGCTGATAGCGGCCACTTTAATGCCGATGACGGCAACGGAAACAGCGAGGGCCGCGGCATCCATGATACAGCCGGAAATGGCGCGGTTTTGTCGGCTAGGAACCCCCGAAGAAAGCTCCTCGACGCACTCCTTGAATGGAATGATCAGGTTCAGAATGAACGTGTATATGGCTTCGGTCTTTTCAATCGCTTTTTCACGTTTGGTCTGATCGAGGCCCAGTTGCATCAGTTCATCTTCAGTGAAATAAGGATTCTCTTTTGCAATAAGATTGCTGATGGCTTCTTTTCGCGTCGAACGAAAGTAGGGGTTCGGTGTGGTGGTGTCTGCACTTGCTGATGGGTTGAACTCACGGATCTTGTGGATGAAAAAAGCGGATTTTGCATAGCTGCGGGGGGCCGTGTTCGCTTGATAAGCCTGTATATCCAGTCGGCCTTCCAAATGTTGTTTGTGGTTCATAAATGTTGCGGCAGCGGACCCACTGGCCATGAAAAGAGGACGAAGCACTTCGCTAAGCTCTTTGCTGTATACGCATTCCGTCCTCATCGGAAACAGTTGATAACAACGAAACTCTGAATCAAGTACCGCACAAATGAGAACACCGTAACGACCTGTCTTTCCAGGGATGGGCGTCGCGGGTCTTACTACGCCCGTCGGGTTGGGAATATTGGTAAATCGGGTGGTGGTGTATTCCTGAACACAATAGATACCCAGGTGGCCGTCCTCAATGAACGACCTGTCCATCGGGCTTAGTTGCGAAAAGGTGACGTTGATAATGGCCGACAATGCTTCGGTCATTGAGTTGTGATGATTGTGGATCGCTTGCTGAAATAAATCCGCAACGGGGTACATGTCAGCCAGATCAGGAAAGGACTCGTAAATGCTGGTCCCTTTGACTCGATCCCAATCCTGGGTGTGAAGCTCGTCGCCCAGGTAAAGATCGACAACCGATACCCGCCTTCCTGCGCCGCCGCCCGTTCCGCGATGTTTGACCAACAGTTCCTCGGGGTCACAATCCGGCACCTGGGATTTCAGTTCTTTAAGCGCGAGCGCCTTGCGATGGGGCAGCGGTTTGCCCAGATCAATCAAGGCGCTCGTCATCATGTCCGCATGTTGCTTGTACTCATCCATCGCCACCGTAACGGCTTGCTGACTGAGGTTGCCCTCTGAATCCCGGGAGATCAGGTCGTTCATCAGCGCCCAGGTGATCACCGGGTCAGCGGAGTGTGCGGCAAACACTGCTCTGAGCTCGGGTGTCAACTGCGATGCGCGGGCGAACCCCAGCAGGTGTTGGTAGGCCATGCTCCGGGAAACCCCGGGGGTGATCGCTTCGGCAAAGTGTACGGCCTGGGTGAAGACGACCCACGCCGGTGTGCCGATACGCAGATTGGACGGCAGTTCATCGGCAAGATATTCCGGCGCCATGCCACCCAGGACCAGTTCCGCGACGAGCGGGGCAACCATGGCGTCGAGCTTGAGTTGGCTGACCAGATGCTGTTCAAGTTGCGTGCGGACCGCTGAGGGGGGAAGCAACAAATAACGTTTCGAGTAGAGGTCAAAACCTGCAAACGAGGTATTGGCGCTGTCCAGTTCCGGATCAAGGTCAAGCAGCATCACCGCAATCATCAGCTGTTCGATGAACTGCTCGGTGGGCTTGGGGCCGTTTTCATCAGCGAACCAGCCTAATGCCGTCATGAACGCATACCCATTATTCGCGCTCGACACTGCAATATCGATCAGCCGTGTCAGACGGTAACCTTGGCTGGTGGGCAGTTTGTCGGCGGAAAAGCTTTCAAGTTTCAGCGCATGGCCATAAATCGAAACCAAAGGAAGTTCGCCTCCGGTTTCTTCCTCGATCACATCGCGAATGAGGGCGCGATTTTTCTCCGTGAGTTCGAACGGTGAGTCTTTGGGAGGGCTCAGCAACTCCCAGTAGTTCCCATAGGGCGACGGTGCTGGAAGTGTGGTGACATTCAGTAAATCAATTAACTCTTTTGCACTTTCCACGCTGGCCGGAAGTGGCATGCCGTGAAAACGCAACCACTGGCTTATTGTGATTTTTTCGGTGGACGTCACCCATCCGCCGGTCAGCTTGGCACTGTCTGAAAGGAGGCCTAGCTGTTCATCGATATCGGCAACGCCGGTGTAGTGATGGGCGATGTCGTTACGCTCGGAGAAGAAACCAACGGTGACCAGCTCGCCGTTGACTTCACGGGTACTGATATTGTCATAGGCGTAAAAGAGTTGGCCGTGTTCATTGACATGAAAGATGTTTGTTTGGGGGATGCCTTGTTCGCCGCCGATTTTTTTGAAGTCGGGTTGCCGGGTGAGCCTCGCCAGGCAGGTAGTAGCTGGACGATGTAACTGGGAGAAGTCGGAATTCGGGTCACAGGTAACGGATACACGATCCCACGACCATCCAACGGTTGCCATGACGTCTTCATCGCTGAGGAAGTTGGCGATGGCTTCAATGACTGATTGTTTCTCGCGTTGGTTGCTGGAATGAAGTACGTGGTTATTCGGCGTGTTCAAGTAAGAAGCTCCATCTTCTGATATTGAGTTGTAGCGTGGGAAGGGAGCTTAAATAATAGTTTGGAGTGTTGTCATATTAGTTATATGACTTTGTATGACTTTTGTCGGTATGGCTCGTGGGTTGATATTAACTAACCTGTTTTTAACAGGGGCGTTTGTCGGCGTATTAACTTACCCGCGATATTGCCCCGGTGTCGCCGCCAGATGTTGCTTGAACGCCCGCTGAAAATGCGCCTGATCGGCAAACCCGGCTTCCAGTGCTACATCGGCGATCAGCCTGCCGCTGCGCAGTCGATCCCGGGCGAACTGGATGCGCCGGTTGACCAGAAATGCATGGGGCGTCATGCCGTAATGCTGTTTGAACGCGCGGATAAGGTAGGACGGCGACAGTTGCGCCGCTTCGCAAATGTCTTCGAGCTTGAGCTGATGCGTGCAGTTATCGCGGATGTAGTCGGCGGCCCGTTCCAGCTTGAAGTTAGGCTCGCGCAACGGTTGATCTATAGGGTTGAGCCGCTGTTGCACCTCGGTGAAAAACTCCACCGCCGCGCTGTGCTTGCGCAGCACGTCTTGCTGCTGATCGATCAACACCTCGTATACGTTCTTCAGGCCGGCAAACAGCTCGACATCGCGATTGTGGGTGATGGAAAACCGGCGAAACGCCGAATCCTGGCTGAAGCCGAGCTGATGCTGCAAGTCGGTCAGCCAAGGCGTCTCGACGTACAGCATCAGGTACGACCAGGGCTGGTCGTCGATCGGATTGCAGGCATGCACATCGCCGGGGTTCATCAACACCACGGTGCCGGAGCTGACCTGAAACTCCGATTGCTCATGGATGTAGGTGCTGCGCCCGGCGGTGATTGCACCGATGGAAAAGTGTTCGTGGGAATGCCGTGCGTAGCAGACCTCGCGGCCGTCGGCGATGGAGCGGGCTTCGATGAAGGGCAGGGCGTCGTCGCGCCAGAAACGCGGGGCTTTGTCTGCATCTTTGGCGACGGTGTGCTTCATCTCGATGTCCTCGGCGGGCCAGTGCCTGAGTGTATTAGCTCTGGCCGGCAAAGGCTCGTTCCAGTTCGGCTATGTCGAGCTTTTTCATTTGCAGCATCGCTTGCATCGCGCGCTGGGACTTGTGCGTATCGGGGTCTTGCATCATGTGCATCAGCGCGATTGGCACGATCTGCCATGACACGCCGAATTTATCCTTGAGCCAGCCACATTGCTGCGCCTGCACAGGCCCGCCGGCGGACAGGTTGCCCCAGAAGTGGTCGACTTCCTCCTGATTCTGACAATTGACCTGGAACGACACCGCTTCGTTGAAGGTAAACACTGGCCCGCCATTGAGACCGGTGAAGGTCTGGCCATCGAGCTCGAAGCTGACCGTCATCACCGAACCTTCCGGGCGGCCGTGGATTTCCTGACCGGCCTTGCCGTAATGGGTGATGGCGGTGATTTTCGAGTGATCGAAGATCGAGCAATAAAATTTCGCCGCCGTTTCGGCCTGATCGTCAAACCACAGGCAGGGCGTGATTTTTGGAAAGCGTTGCATGGCGGTTGTCCTCGGCAGGTTGAACACACTGGATTATCAGATTAGCCAGTCCGCAGTAGACGGGTGGCGCCGTAGATCGACAAGTCCGTAGCAGCTGCCGAGCTGCTACGGGACGGGAGCGACCGGTGGTCGATGAACATGGCTTGTGGGTGAAATTGCGCTTAGCTGTAGGGATGACCCAAGGCGCCGCGTAGGTATTTCGCTGCCACAGCGGCGCCCCTTCAGAACACCGTGAGTCTGAGGAAATCAGCCATGCTGACCCTGAATATCAATGGCAAGGACCAGGAACTGGATGTCCCGGCGGACATGCCGTTGCTCTGGGTTCTGCGCGATGTCGCACACCTGACGGGCACCAAATTCGGATGTGGCATGGCCCAGTGTGGCGCCTGCACCGTCCACGTCGACGGCGCGCCGTTGCGCTCCTGCATCACGCCCGCCACGGCGGTGGCCCATGGGCAGAAAATTCTCACCATCGAAGGCCTGTCCAGCGACGGCTCGCACCCGGTGCAACAGGCCTGGGCCGAGCTTGATGTAGTCCAGTGCGGATATTGCCAGTCCGGGCAGATCATGTCGGCGGCCGCCTTGCTGGCGAAGATCCCCAAACCCACCGACAGCGACATCGACCAGGCATTGTCCGGCAACATTTGCCGTTGCGGCACCTACCCAAGAATCCGTGCCGCGGTCAAACGCGCCGCCGAGATCGGGTGAGGCGACGTTGAAGCCACGTTGAAGGGAGTCTGAGCAATGAACAGCATCAACCCTGTCTCGCGTCGCGGTTTTCTCAAGGGCAGTGCGGTGTTGGGTGGCGGTCTGGTGGTGGGGTTTGTCATCCCGGGTGGTCATCGCTTTGCCTTCGGTGCCGAGAATCAAGGAAATATCTTCGCTCCCAATGCCTTTTTACGCATCGGCAACGACAACAGCATCACTGTGCTGCTCGGTCATTCGGAAATGGGCCAGGGCATCTGGACCGGCCTGACCATGTTGATCGCCGAAGAACTGGACGCCGACTGGTCGAAAATCCGCGTCGAACATGCGCCGGCCTCGGCCGCCGAGTATGGCCTGCCGGCGTTTGGGGGGATGCAGATCACCGGCGGCTCGACCTCGACCTGGATGGAGTTCGACCGCTACCGTCAGGCCGGGGCGGCAGCGCGCCTGATGCTGATCGAGGCGGCGGCCAAGCGCTTCGACATGGCGCCTTCGCAGATCCACACCGAATCGGGCGTGGTCATTGCCGGCGACAAACGCGCCACTTACGGCGAACTGGCGGATGACGCCGGCAAGTTGCCGGTGCCGGATCCAGCCTCGATCAAGTTCAAGGAAGCCAAGGACTGGAAGGTCATCGGCAAACCCACCAAGCGCCTCGATACCCCGGAGAAAATCACCGGGCGGGCCAAGTTCGGCATGGACGTGCAATTCGATGGGCTCATGACCGCAGTGGTCGCTCGCCCACCGGTGTTCGGTGGCAGTGTCAAATCCTTCGAAGGTGCCGAGGCGCTGGCGGTGCCGGGCGTGCACAAAGTGGTGCAGGTGCCCACGGGTGTCGCGGTGATTGCCGATCATTATTGGGCGGCGAAGCTGGGGCGCGATGCGCTGAAGGTCGAATGGGATCTGGGGCCGAACGCCGAGCTCGACAGCCAGCAACTGCTGGAAAGCTTCCGCAAACTCGCCGCGACCCCCGGCACCTCGGTCAGCCAGGCCGGGGACGCGACGGTGATGTTGGGCAGAGCAGCGAAGACTATCGAGGCCGAATACAGCGTGCCGTACCTGGCCCACGCGCCGATGGAACCGCTCAATTGCACGGTGAAAATCACCAAGGACAAATGCGAAATCTGGACCGGCACGCAGTTCCAGACCCTGGATCAGATGATCGCGGGGAAGATCACCGGGCTCAAACCCGAACAGGTCGAGATCCACACCCAATTCCTGGGTGGCGGCTTTGGGCGTCGGGCCAACCCGACCTCGGATTTTGTCAGCGAGGCGGTGTACGTCGCCAAAGCGGCGGGCGAACCGGTGAAAACCGTCTGGTCCCGAGAGGATGACATTCGCGGCGGTTACTATCGCTCGGCATTCCTGCATCAGGCACGCATCGGGCTGGACGCCGACGGTATGCCGATCGCCTGGAAGCATGTGCTGGTCGGGCAGTCGATCATGGCCGGCACGTCGTTCGAGGCGACCATGGTCAAGGACGGTGTCGACAAAACCTCCGTCGAAGGTGTGGCCGACAGTCCTTATCTGGAGGGATTGACCAATCACCTGGTCGACCTGCATTCGCCGCAAACCGGCATCAGCGTGCTGTGGTTGCGGTCGGTGGGGCATACCCATACGGCATTCGTCATGGAGTCGTTGATCGATGAACTGGCAGACGCGGCCGGCAAGGACCCGGTGGAATACCGACGAACCTTGCTCAAGGCGCATCCACGGCATCTGGGAGTCCTGAATCTGGCGGTGGAGAAAGCCGACTGGAAAGCCCCGTTGCCCGACGGCCATGCATTGGGCGTGGCGGTGCATGAGTCTTTCGGCAGCTACGTCGCCCATGTGGCCGAGGTATCCCAGGACAATCTGGCGATTCGCGTACACCGGGTGGTGTGTGCGGTGGATTGCGGCATTGCGGTCAACCCGCAGAGCATCGCCGCGCAGATGGAGTCAGGCATCACCTTCGGCCTCGGATTTACCTTGCACAGCAAACTGACGTTCAAGAACGGCCAGGTGCAGCAATCCAATTTTCACGACTATCAGGTGCTGCGCCTGAACGAAATGCCCGTGGTCGAAGTGCATATCGTCCCCAGCACCGACAAACCCGGCGGCATTGGCGAGGTCGGTGTACCGCCCGTGGCGCCGGCCGTGGCGAATGCGGTGTTTGCCCTGACCGGGCAGCGTCTGCGCGAACTGCCACTGCAATTGTCGGGGGTGTGACATGAGGCGACATGTGTTTCTGGGGGCAGTGATGCTGATCGGTTTGGGAGGCTATGCCTCGGACCTGTTCGCTGACGACAAGGAGGCGCTGAAGGCGTTCGACACGGTACAGAAAGTGTTCCAGAGCCCGCGCTGTCAGAACTGTCATATCCCTGGCGATTCGCCGTTGCAGTTCAATGCCGGTGTTCCCCATGCGATGAATGTGGTTCGCGGGATGGACGGCAAGGGCGCGGCGGGTCTGCCGTGTGCCAGTTGCCATGCCGAAAGCAACCCGCCCGCCAGTTATGGACCCCACGCACCGCCTGGAGCGCCGCATTGGAGCCTGCCGCCGGCCGCGCACAAAATGGCCTGGATCGGTCTGCCGCCCGACAGGTTGTGCACGATGATCAAGGACCGTTCCAGCAATGGCGATCGTGATTTTGCGGCACTGATCAAACATGTCAGCGAGGACAAACTGGTGCTCTGGGGCTGGCATCCGGGTGAGGGGCGGGCGCCGGTGCCAGTGCCCCACGACATCTTCGTCACCCAGTTCAAACTCTGGGCGGACGCTGGAGGGCCGTGTCCGGTGGCGGGTAGCTGACCAGCGGCGCGTTTATAGGGAGTCAAACCGGGTGCGAACGACTCTAATGTTCATACCCATCAAGGAGTGAGTGATGCTAACCCCTGACAAACCGGCCAAACCCGGCGCTGTCGCGTCGAATGCCCTCGACAGCGCAGTGCAGGAGCGCGATGTACTGCGCGACATGGCGCGCAAGGCCGAGCAAGAGCTGATGGGCGTGCAGATGGCGAGCATGGATGAGTTGACGCTGCTCTCCAATCGTCATGGTTTCGAGGCCTTGGCCCGGATGGGGCTGGAGGCCTGTCGGCAGATGGGCAAACCCGCGACCCTGCTGTTTTTCGACCTCGACGACTTCAAGCGCATCAACCAGCTGTATGGTCGCGCCGAGGGCGACAACGCCCTGAAAACCTTTGCCGATGTGCTGCGCATCGCTTTTCGTGAAAGCGATGTGATCGGTCGGCTGGGCAGCGATGAGTTTGCTGCCTTGTTGACTGGTTCCAACGCGGTGGAAATTGCCGCGATCAGGGCGCGCCTCGAAGAAATACTCGATGAGCGCAATGCCACGGTGCATCGTGGCTACGACATTCGCTTCAGCGTCGGGCAGATCGAGGTTGATGCTCAGCTAACCCAAACGGCGCAAGACCTGCTGGCTCTGGTCGATAAGGCGTTGCGTGCTCGTCATTCTTGAATGGCGCCTTGCAAAACCGCTGCAACATGCTCGGCCGTTCGTAACAGCCGACCATCCTCTCTGAACCTTCCGATCATCTGTAGCCCGACAGGCAACATGGCTTGGCCGGGCCTCAGCGGGATGTTCAGTTGCGGCCAGCCAAACGCCCCCCAGAACTTGATGAAATCCGACGGTCCGGTGCTTTCCAGGCCGACCGGCGCGACCATCCCGCAAGAGGCGCCGAGCATGGCGTCGAAGGGTTGGCAAAGCTCGCTCAAGCGTGGGGCAAGATCAGCCAGGCGCGCCTTGGCAGCGGATTCCTGTTGCCAGGTTGTGGTTGCTGCTCGCTCAAACATGGCCAGCATCGAAGGGCTCAATTGTGTTCGGTGTTGTTGAAACTCCTTCGCCAGCGAGCGGGCACCTTCGCAATCGTTAATCAACTGATGATCGTCGAATACACCGGCAAACTCATCCGGCAGCCATACATCGCTCACGTGATGGCCGGCGCTGCGCAACTGATCCACCGCCTGTTCCAGGGCAAGGACCACGTCGGGGTCCACTTGATTCCAGCGTGATGTACGACAGAACCCCAATTGCAGTGGACGCCGCTCGATGTCAGGCACCACGAACCCGGGAATCAACACGCGCGCTACCAGGTGCAGGTCGCGCACTGACTGGCCATACCAACCCACGGTGTCGAAGCTCGGCGCCAACGGTTTTACCCCTTCCAGCGACACCAGACCCAGCGACGGTTTGAAGGCGAAGAGGCCGCAGTAGGATGCCGGCTTGAGCAACGAGCCAGCGGTCTGGGTGCCCAGCGCCAGGGCAAAGAACCCTGCAGCCATCCCGGCCGCCGAGCCCGCGCTGGAGCTGCCCGGCGTTCGCGTAAGGTCGTGGGGATTGCGGGTTGGACCGGTGTGCATGTACGCAAACTCGGTGGTATGGGTCTTGCCCATGATCAGCGCCCCGGCCTGGCGCAGCAGTGTCACGACGTGGGCGTCCCGGGAGGGTTGATGGTCGATATAAATGGGCGAATAGAACTGCGTAGGGTAGGCCGCAGTGTCGAAAATGTCCTTGATGCCCACGGGGACGCCGGCCAGCAGGCCACGGCCGTTGTGCTGCGCCGCATCGGCGCGGACCTGCCGGGCGTCGAACGAGACAAAAGCCTGGATATCCGGCTCTTGCGCCTGAATGCGCTCAAGAAAGGTTTCGGCGATGATGGCGGCGGTAGTTTCGCCATTGACCACCGCTTGACTGAGGGTGGTGGCGTCAAGGGGCGAGCGGGTCATTTGGCGAACAACTGATCGATATTTTTGAACGCCTTGAACTCCAGAGCATTGCCGCAGGGGTCGAAGAGAAACATCGTGGCTTGTTCGCCCACCAATCCCTGAAACCGGATGCCCGGCTCGATCACGAAGTGTGTACCCAGGGCTTTCAGGCGTTCGGCCAGCGCCTCCCATTCTTCCATCGGCAATACCACACCGAAATGCGGCACCGGTACGTCGTGGCCATCCACGGCGTTGGTATGGGCAGCTTCCTGAGAAGCGTTTTTGGGGGCCAGATGAATCACCAGTTGATGGCCGAAAAAGTTGAAATCGACCCAGTGATCGCTGGAGCGACCTTCTTCCAGGCCAAACACCTCGCCATAGAAACGCCGGGTAGCGTCCAGATCGTAAACCGGGATGGCCAAATGAAAAGGGGACAGTTGCATCGGATGTGCCTCGACGGGTTAGGAGTTAAGGCTGAGTTTAGTCCTGTGCTTTTTGATTGAAAGACGATAGTTTTTGCAGCGAGCTCAAATTATTTCGATCAATTGGGGAGCCGTATGCTGCGGGAACTGAAAACCTTCATTGCCGTGACGCGCCATGGCACGTTCGCAGCGGCAGGCATGCACATCGGCCTGACTCAGTCGGCGGTCAGCGCGCAGATCCGCAATCTGGAGCAGGCGTTGGGCATACGTCTGTTCGATCGCACCGGGCGTCAGGCGCTCCTCAATGCCGCAGGGCAGCGAGCGTTGCCGATGGCTCAGGAAATGCTCGAGATCTTCAGTCGCATGGCCGTCAGTGATGACATCAGCGAGTTTCGTGGTGAATTGAAGATCGGCGCGGTGGCCACCGTCCAGACCGGTTTGTTGCCACAGGCGTTGTTGCGACTCAGGCAACAGGCGCCCTTGCTGGAGGCGAAACTGGTGCCGGGGGTGTCCTTGAACCTGTTGAGCCAGGTAGACACTGGCGAAGTGGACCTGGCGATTCTGATCAAGCCGCCGTTTGAATTACCCAAGGAATTATCGGTGCAAGTCATTCGCCGGGAGCCGTTTGTGCTGATCGTGCCGGCCGACCTTGAGGGGGATGACCCGCTTCTGTTACTCGCTAGCCATCCCCACGTACGCTACGACCGCAATTCATTCGGTGGGCGATTGGTGACGCGCTTTTTGCGCGAGCAGCAGATTGATGTGCAAGTAGCGCTGGAGCTCGACGAGCTGGAAGCGATCGTGAAGATGGTTGAATGTGGACTCGGCGTTTCACTGCTGCCCGAGGCGGGGCTGTGGCTTGAGCATGGGGCGAAGGTCAGGATCATCCCGCTGGGAGAGCTGACGTTCTACCGGGAGATCGTGCTGTTGCAGCGTTATAGCCAGCGTACACAGCCGATCCAGCAGTTGTTTGCCCAGTGTTTGACACAAGTCGACGGTTGAACGCTAACCCTTGTGGGAGCGGGCTTGCTCGCGAAGGCGGTGTCCGGCATACAGAAAATGTCGACTGGCACACCGCTTTCGCGAGCAAGCCTGCTGCCACACCTGACCGAGTCGAGCCTTGAATTGCGGGCATAAAAAACCCGCCTGACATCGGCGGGTTTTTTAACGGCTAACCGAAGATCACTCTTCGATGTTGCCCATGGCGGTGGTGTTGAAGCCGCCGTCTACGTACATGATTTCGCCGCTGATGCCGGACGCCAGGTCCGAGCACAGGAAAGCGCCGGCGTTGCCGACTTCTTCGATGGTGACGTTACGACGCAGCGGGGTTTGCGCTTCGTTGGCGGCCAGCATTTTGCGGAAGTTCTTGATGCCGGAAGCGGCGAGGGTGCGGATCGGGCCAGCCGATACGCAGTTGACGCGGGTGCCGTCCGGGCCCAGGGAGCCGGCCAGGTAACGTACGCCGGCTTCCAGGGAAGCCTTGGCCATGCCCATGACGTTGTAGTTCGGCATGGTGCGCTCGGCGCCCAGGTACGACAGGGTCAGCAGGCTGCCATTGCGGCCTTTCATCATTTCGCGACCAGCCTTGGCCAGGGCCACGAAGCTGTAGGCGCTGATGTCGTGAGCGATGCGGAAACCTTCACGGGTGGTAGCTTCGGTGAAGTCGCCGTCCAGTTGGTCGCCCGGGGCGAAGCCGACGGAGTGCACGATGCAGTCCAGGCCGTCCCACTTCTTGCTCAACTCTTCGAAGACCTTGGCGATTTCGGCATCGCTGGCCACGTCGCACGGGAAGCACAGTTCAGGGCTCGAACCCCAGCCTTGTGCGAACTCTTCGACACGACCCTTGAGTTTGTCGTTCTGATAAGTGAAGGCAAGCTCAGCGCCCTCGCGATGCATGGCGGCAGCGATGCCGGATGCGATGGACAGCTTGCTGGCGACACCGACGATCAGTACGCGCTTACCGGCGAGAAAACCCATGTGTTGCTCCTCTCTTTCAGGTTTATTGCGCAGTGGCTGGTGCCAGAAAAGCGGCTTCCAGCAACTGCTGTGTATACGGATGTTGGGGGGCGGCAAAGATACTTTGCGCGTCTCCCTGTTCGACCACTTGGCCATGCTTGACCACCATCAGCTGGTGGCTCAGCGCTTTGACGACAGCCAGGTCATGGCTGATAAACAAATACGTCAGGTTGTACTTGGTTTGCAGTGAACGTAGCAGCTCCACCACTTGGCGTTGCACGGTGCGGTCGAGGGCCGAAGTCGGCTCGTCCAGCAGAATCAACGCCGGTTTTAGCACTAAAGCCCGGGCAATGGCGATTCTCTGCCGCTGCCCACCGGAAAATTCATGGGGGTAGCGGTGCCGGGTTTCCGGATCCAGGCCTACCTCCTTGAGTGCCGCAATAATCGCTTGTTCCTGCTCGGCCTCGGTGCCCATCTTGTGGATCCGCAGGCCTTCACCGACGATCTGGCTCACGCACATCCGTGGGCTCAGGCTGCCGAAAGGGTCCTGGAACACCACCTGCATTTCCCGCCGCAGCGGCCGAACCTGTTGCTGCGTCAGGCAGTCTAGCTGCTTGCCTTCAAAACGGATTGCGCCTTTGCTGCCGATCAGCCGCAAAATCGCCAAACCGAGCGTCGACTTGCCGGAACCGCTTTCTCCCACAATCCCCAGGGTCTGGCCCTGGGGCAGGCTGAAATTGATGCCGTCCACCGCTTTGATGTGGTCGACGGTCTTTTTCAGAAAGCCTTTCTTGATCGGGAACCAGACTTTCAGGTCCTCGACCTGCAGCAATGGCGGGCCAATCACGTTGGTCGCAGGCTTGCCGCTGGGCTCCGCTGCCAGCAGTTCCCGGGTGTACGGATGCTGCGGCGCGCGGAACAATTCTTCGCACGATGCCTGTTCGACGATGCAACCGCGCTGCATGACACATACGCGATGCGCAATTCTTCGTACAAGGTTCAAATCGTGACTGATCAGTAACAACGCCATACCCAGGCGGGCCTGCAATTCCTTGAGCAATTCGAGGATTTTCAGCTGAACAGTCACGTCCAGCGCGGTGGTCGGTTCGTCGGCGATCAGCAGTTCCGGCTCGTTGGCCAAGGCCATGGCGATCATTACCCGCTGGCGCTGGCCACCGGACAATTCATGGGGCAGGGCCTTGAGACGTTTCTCGGGTTCCGGGATGCCGACCATCTCCAGCAGCTCCAGCGTGCGCTTGGTCGCGACTTTGCCGGTCAGGCCCTTGTGGATGCCCAAGACCTCGTTGATCTGCTTCTCGATCGAATGCAGTGGGTTGAGCGAGGTCATCGGCTCTTGAAAGATCATCGCGATCCGGTTGCCGCGGATATGGCGGATGGTTTTCTCTTTCAGCTCCAGCAGGTTTCGGTCGGAATAGGTGATGGTGCCGGACGGATGCCGGGCCAGCGGATAGGGCAGCAGCCGCAGGATCGAGTGGGCGGTCACCGATTTGCCGGAGCCGCTTTCACCCACCAGCGCCAGGGTTTCGCCGCGCTTGATGTCGAAGCTGACGCCTTCGACCACCCGCTGAACGTGCTCGCCAACGACAAATTCGACGGCCAGGTCGCGCACTTCGATCAGATTGTCCTGATTCATTTCACTTCCTCGGGTCGAAGGCATCGCGAGCGGACTCGCCGATGAATACCAGCAAACTCAACATCAACGCCAGCACCGCAAACGCACTCATACCGAGCCACGGCGCTTGCAGATTGGATTTGCCCTGGGCCACCAACTCACCCAGCGACGGGGCGCCCGGCGGCAAACCGAAGCCGAGGAAGTCGAGGGCGGTCAGCGTGCCGATGGCGCCGGTCAGGATGAACGGCATGAAGGTCATGGTCGAGACCATGGCGTTGGGCAAAATGTGGCGGAACATGATCGCACCATTCTGCATGCCCAGCGCCCGGGCCGCGCGCACGTATTCCAGATTCCGCCCGCGCAGGAACTCGGCGCGCACCACATCCACCAGGCTCATCCACGAGAACAGCAGCATGATCCCCAGCAGCCACCAGAAGTTCGGCTGCACGAAACTGGCAAGGATGATCAGCAGGTACAGCACCGGCAGCCCGGACCAGATCTCCAGAAAACGCTGCCCGGCCAGGTCGACCCAGCCGCCATAGAAACCCTGCAGTGCCCCGGCGATCACGCCGATGATCGAGCTGAGGATGGTCAGCGTCAAAGCGAACAGCACCGAAATCCGGAAACCGTAAATCACCCGGGCCAACACGTCGCGGCCCTGATCGTCGGTGCCCAGCAGGTTATCGGCGGACGGCGGCGCGGGGGCCGGGACTTTCAGGTCGTAGTTGATGCTCTGGTAGCTGTAGGGGATCGGCGCCCACACCACCCAGGCGTCCTTGGCCTTGAGCAGTTCGCGGATGTATGGGCTCTTGTAGTTGGCTTCCAGCGGGAATTCGCCGCCGAACGCGGTTTCCGGATAGCGCTTGAGCGCCGGGAAGTACCAGGCGTTGTCGTAATGCACCACCAGTGGTTTGTCGTTGGCGATCAGCTCGGCGCCGAGACTTGCGCCGAACAGAATCAGAAACAGCCACAACGACCACCAGCCACGCTTGTTGGCCTTGAACAGCTCGAAACGTCGGCGATTGAGAGGGGACAGGTTCATCTCAATGCTCCCGGCTTTCGAAGTCGATGCGCGGATCGACGAGGGTGTATGTGAGGTCGCCGATCAGCTTCAGCACCAGCCCCAACAGAGTGAAGATGAACAGCGTGCCGAAGACGATCGGGTAGTCGCGGTTGATCGCCGCTTCGAAACTCATCAGGCCGAGGCCGTCGAGGGAGAAGATCACTTCCACCAGCAATGAGCCGGTGAAGAAGATCCCGATGAGCGCTGAAGGGAACCCGGCGATCACCAACAGCATGGCGTTGCGAAACACATGGCCGTAGAGCACGCGGTGACGGGTCAGGCCCTTGGCTTTGGCGGTGATCACGTATTGCTTGTTGATTTCGTCGAGGAAGCTGTTTTTGGTCAGCAGGGTCATGGTTGCGAAGTGGCCGATCACGAGTGCGGTGACCGGCAGTGCCAGGTGCCAGAAGTAATCGAGGATCTTGCCGCCGGTGCTGAGCTCATCGAAGTTGTTCGAGGTCAGGCCCCGTAGCGGGAACCAGTCGAAATAACTGCCGCCGGCGAACACTACAATCAGCAGGATGGCGAACAGGAACGCCGGGATCGCGTAGCCGATGACAATCGCCGAACTGGTCCACACATCGAAGTGGCTACCGTGTCGCGTCGCCTTGGCAATCCCCAGCGGGATCGACACCAGGTACATGATCAACGTGCTCCACAATCCGAGGGAGATCGACACCGGCATCTTTTCCTTGATCAGGTCGATGACCTTGGCGTCGCGGAAGAAGCTGTCGCCGAAATCCAGGGTGGCGTAGTTCTTGATCATGATCCACAAGCGTTCCGGCGCCGACTTGTCGAAGCCGTACATGTGCTCGATTTCCTTGACCAGCGCCGGGTCCAGGCCTTGCGCCCCACGATAGGCCGAGCCGGCCACCGACACTTCGGCACCGCCGCCGGCGATGCGGCTGGTGGCGCCTTCGAAGCCTTCGAGCTTGGCGATCATCTGTTCCACCGGCCCACCGGGGGCGGCCTGGATGATCACGAAGTTGATCAGCAAAATGCCAAACAGGGTCGGGATGATCAGCAGCAGTCGCCGAAAAATATACGCCAGCATCTGATTACTCCGTGCCCGCAGGGTCGGCTTGCAGTTTGGTTTCGACTTCTATTGCAGGTGTCGCGTTAGGCTTGACCCACCAGGTGTTGATGCCGATGTCATATTTAGGCGAAATCTTCGGGTGGCCGATGTGGTTCCAGTACGCCACGCGCCAGGTCTTGATGTGCCAGTTGGGGATCACGTAATAGCCCCATTGCAGTACCCGGTCCAGCGCCCGGGCGTGGGCCACCAGGCTTTTGCGCGAATCGGCGTTGATCAGTTGCTCGACCAATTGGTCCACCACCGGGTCTTTAAGGCCCATGGAATTGCGGCTGCCGGGTTTGTCGGCGGCGGCGGTCATCCAGAACTCGCGCTGTTCGTTACCCGGCGAGTTGGATTGCGGGAAACTGCCGACGATCATGTCGAAGTCCCGGGAGCGTACGCGGTTGATGTATTGCGAAACGTCGACCCGACGGATCACCAGATCGATGCCCAGGTCGCTGAGGTTGCGCTTGAACGGCAGCAGCACCCGCTCGAACTCGGTCTGGGCCAGCAGGAACTCGATGGTCACCGGTTTGCCGGTGGCGTCGACCATCTTGTCGTCGACGATCCGCCAGCCGGCCTCTTGCAGCAGTTGATAGGCTTTGCGTTGCTGAGTGCGGATCATGCCGCTGGCGTCGGTCAGCGGATTCTGGAACGCCTCGCTGAACACCTGCTCGGGAATCTTGCCGCGGAACGGGTCGAGAATCGCCAGTTGATCGGCGTCCGGCAGGCCGGTGGCGGCCATCTCCGAGTTTTCGAAGTAACTGCGGGTGCGCACGTAGGCGCCGTTGAACAGTTGCTTGTTCGTCCATTCGAAGTCCAGCAACAGAGTCAGCGCCTGGCGCACGCGCACATCCTGGAACACCGGACGGCGCAGGTTGAATACGAAGCCTTGCATGCCGGTGGGGTTGCCGTTGGGGATCTCTTCCTTGATCAGCCGACCCTCTGTCACCGCGGGGATGTTGTAGGCCTTGGCCCAGTTCTTCGCGGCCATTTCCAACCAATAGTCGAACTGACCGGCCTTGAGTGCTTCCAGCGCGACGGTGTTGTCGCGGTAATAGTCAGTGGTCATCACGTCGAAGTTGTAGAACCCGCGATTGACCGGCAGGTCCTTGCCCCAGTAATCCTTGACCCGTTCATAGCGCACCGAACGCCCGGCCTTCACTTCGCTGACTTTGTACGGACCGCTGCCCAGCGGCAGTTCCAGGTTGCCCTTGTTGAAGTCGCGGGTGGCCCACCAATGTTTGGGCAATACCGGCAATTGGCCGAGGATCAGCGGCAGTTCGCGGTTGTTGGTGTGCTTGAACTTGAACAGCACGGTGAGCGGGTCTTCGGCGATCGCTTCTTCCACGTCGCTGTAATAGCCGCGGTAGAGCGGGGCGCCGTCCTTGATCAGGGTCTGGAAGCTGAACACCACGTCTTCGGCGCGCACCGGGTGACCGTCGTGAAAACGCGCTTCGGGGCGCAGGTAGAAACGCACCCAGCTGTTGTCCGGGGCTTTCTCGATCTTGCCAGCGATCAGGCCGTATTCAGTGAAGGGTTCATCCAGACCCTGTTTGGCCAGGGTGTCGTAGATCATGCCGATGTCATCGGCCGGCACGCCTTTGCTGATGAACGGGTTGAGGCTGTCGAAGCCGCCGAACCCGGCCTGGCGGAAGATCCCGCCCTTGGGCGCGTCGGGGTTTACGTAATCGAAATGCTTGAAGTCGGCCGGGTATTTAGGCGGCTCGTTGTACAGGGTCAATGCATGTTGCGGGGCGGCGCAGGCCAGCCCGGCGAACAACAGACCGCTGGCCTGCAAGAGCAGGGCACGTACGGGTTTCATTGATCTTTCTCCGAAGATTTCAGCCACCACGCACTCAGGCCCAGGGTGTAGGGCGGCGTCGTGACGAAGGCGAACCGGTTGCGGTAGGCCAAACGGTGATAATTGAGGTACCAGTTGGGAATGATGTAGTGCTGCCATAGCAGCACCCGGTCGAGCGCCTTGCCGGCGGCGACTTGTTCATCCCTGGTCTGGGCGCCGAGCAGTTGTTCGAGCAAATGGTCGACTACCGGGTTGGCGATGCCTGCGTAGTTCTTGCTGCCCTTGATCCCGACCTGGCTGGAGTGGAAGTACTGCCATTGCTCCAGGCCCGGGCTGAGGGTCTGGTTGAGGGTCATCAGGATCATGTCGAAATCGAATTGATCGAGGCGCTGTTTGTACTGGGCGCGATCGACCGTGCGCAGCCGTGCGTCGATACCGATGCTGGCGAGGTTCTCGACGTAAGGCTGAAGGATCCGCTCCAGGTTCGGGTTGACCAGCAGGATCTCGAAGCGCAGTGGTTGGCCGATGGCGTTCTGCAGGCGCTGACCGTTGAGCTTCCATCCGGCCTCGGCCAGCAGCCCCAAGGCCTTGCGCAGGGTTTCCCGTGGAATGCCGCGGCCTTCGGTCTGCGGCAGGCTGAACGGCTCGGTGAGCAGCTTGGCGGGCAACTGATCGCGGTAGGGCTTGAGCATCAGCCATTCGTGACCGACCGGAAGTCCCGTGGCGGAGAACTCGCTGTTGGGGTAGTAACTCATGGCGCGTGAGTAGGCGCTACTGAACAGCGTGCGGTTGGTCCACTCGAAGTCGAACATCAGCCCCAGTGCTTCACGGACCTTGATCTCGGCGAAGGTCGACCGCCGAGTGTTCATGAACAGGCCTTGGCTCTGGGTCGGGATCTGGTGCGGGATCTGTGCCTTAATCACCTCGCCACGGCGCACGGCCGGGAAGTCGTAGCCGTTGGCCCAGTTTTTCGCCTGATGCTCGATGTAGATGTCGAACTCGCCGGCCTTGAATGCTTCGAAGGCCACATCGCTGTCACGGTAGAACTCGACTTCCATGCGGTCGACGTTGTACTTGCCGCGATTGACCGGCAGGTCCTTGCCCCAGTAATCCTTGACCCGTTCGAAGACGATCTGCCGCCCAGGGGTTACCGAAGTGATGCGATACGGCCCGCTGCCCAATGGCGGTTCGAAGGTGGTGGCCTTGAAATCGCGATCTTTCCAGTAGTGCTGGGGCAACACCGGCAGCTCGCCCAGGCGCAGGATCAGCAACGGATTGCCGGAACGTTTGAAGACGAAACGAATGCGCTGCGGGTTGAGGATGTCGACCCGCGACACCTCCTGAAGGTTGGTGCGGTATTGCGGATGACCTTCCTTGAGTAGCAGGCGATAGGAGAACGCGACATCGTAGGCGGTGATCTGCGTGCCATCATGAAAACGGGCTTCGGGGCGCAGGTTGAACACCACCCAGCTGCGGTCCTCGCTGTATTCCACCGATTGGGCGATCAGGCCATAACTGGACGTCGGCTCATCGCCCGACGGCGCGTATTGGCCAGTGCCGACCATCAGCGGTTCGTTGAGTTCGTTGATGCCGTATTGCAGGAAGTTGGCCGTCGAAACCGGGCTCGAACCTTTGAAGGTGTAAGGGTTGAGCGTATCGAAGGTGCCAAACGCCATCACCCGCAACGTACCGCCCTTGGGCGCTTGCGGGTTGACCCAGTCGAAGTGGGTGAATCTGGCCGGGTACTTGAGCGTGCCGAACTGCGCATAACCGTGGCTTTCGCTGATCGTCGCGCTTGCGGAGGAGCTCAAGGCCAGGCTGATCAGGAGAAGGAGGGGACGCTTCAAGTCAGAGATCCGATCCAGGCGGCTTGGGCTTTGTGGGCCGTACAGTAACAGCTTGTATCGACAGGAAAAAGACGGGGGCTTAATGCATTGTTAACCGCTGCCTCGATAGCCCTGCGGATCGCAGAACCTGTGGCGAGGGAGCTTGTCGGATCGCCGCACCGTCCCGCTCGGCTGCGAAGCAGTCGTAAACCCTAGTGCGCGGTGTGTCAGAAGTTACCGGATTTCAGGTTTTGGGCCTGCTTCGCAACCCAGCGGGAGCAAGCTCCCTCGCCACAAAAGCCCCTAGGCAGGGCGTGCTGTTTAATGCGGGGAAGAAACCGTCAGCATCTGCCCCGGCTTCAGCGCCTGGCCTACGCGAGGGTTCCAGCGCTTGAGGTGTTGCATTTCGACATTGAAACGTTTGGCAACCATGTACAACGAGTCGCCTTGCTGGACCTTGTACTGGGTCTGCGGTTTCTGTTTGTCTGCCTTGCCGCTGGTTTTGCTGTTCACCGCCACGACAGTGTTGATGCGACCGCCGCTGCGCTTGGTGGTGTCCTGCATAACAAGGGTCTGGCCGACCTTGAGGTTCTTGCCGTTCAGCTTGTTCCAGCGTTGCAGGTCCTTGACGTCGACCTTGTTGGCCCTGGCAATGGAGGCCAGATTTTCTCCGCGCTTGACCCGGTAGGCACGCTTGATGCTGGCGATTTCGCTGTCGTCGGAACCTTCAAACACCGGCTTGAGCGGCCGCTGGCTGATCAGCTCTTCAGGACGCATGGTCGACAGGCTGGCGGTCAGCAGTTGCGCCTTGGACGTCGGCACCAGCAGATGCTGGGGGCCGTCGATAGTAGTGCGTTGCTTGAAAGCCGGGTTGAGCTGGAACAGTTCGTCTTCGTCGATGTTGGCCACCGCGGCAACCTTGGACAGGTCCATGCGCTGGTTGATTTCGACGACCTGGAAGTACGGTTCGTTGGCGATCGACTTGAGGTTCACGCCATAGGCATCGGGCGCCAACACCACTTGCGACAGGGCCAGCAGCTTCGGTACATAGGCCTGGGTTTCCGCTGGCAGCGGCAGGTTCCAATAGTCGGTTGGAAGACCGAGTTTCTCGTTGCGCTCGATGGCCCGGCTGACCGTGCCTTCGCCGGCGTTGTAGGCCGCCAGGGCCAATAGCCAGTCACCGTTGAACATGTCGTGCAGGCGGGTCAGGTAATCCATGGCCGCGGTGGTCGAGGCGGTGATATCGCGACGGCCATCATAGAAACGGGTTTGACGCAGGTTGAAGTAACGCCCGGTGGAAGGAATGAATTGCCAAAGGCCCACCGCGTCGGCCCGGGAATAGGCCATCGGGTTGTAGGCGCTTTCAATCACTGGCAACAGCGCCAGTTCCAGCGGCATGTTGCGCTCTTCAAGGCGTTCGACGATGTAGTGAATGTAGAGGCTGCCGCGTTCGCCGGCGTTTTCGAGGAAGGACGGGTTGCTGGCGAACCACAGGCGCTGCTGCTCGATGCGCGGGTTGACGCCCAGGTTGTCCTGCAACTGGAAGCCCTGGCGCATGCGCTCCCAGACGTCCTGGGGAACTTGCGGTGTTGGTTTTTCGCTGAGCCAGATTGGTTTTTGCTTGGCTCGCGCTGCGATATTCGGTGTGTGTGTCGCTTCGGTCTGCGGCACATGGCTTGAACAGCCCGCCAAAGTGGCGGACACAGCCACCGCGATGGCTTGAGCCAAGCGGGTCAATGCGTCTGAATTGGTGGCTTTACGAATAGGTGACGACATTGGCTGGAAGTAAGTTCCGGGCGAAAATGTCGGGCGATTCTAGAAAGCACACCCTCTGCGGTCAACCATTCAGAATTTTTGTACCATCGCGCAGGTTGGTTAGAACGTATCTTTCCAAGCACGCAATGCCGCAAAGACCGCACTCGGCGCCCGGTTTTCCGGTCCGTTCCGTTCGTCCACTTTTTCTTTAACGGATGTTTCGCCGGTACGCAAAAACGGATTGGTGAGCTTTTCCAGCGCCAGGGTCGAAGGCAGTGTCATGGTTCCGGCTTCCCGTTGACGGGTGACTTTGGCCAGTCGTTCGAGGGTGTCGGAGTTGCCCGGTTCGACCGCCACGGCAAACTTCAGATTGCTCAGGGTGTATTCGTGGGTGCAGTAGACCAGCGTGTCTTCGGGAAGCGCCGCGAGGCGGCTCAGCGATTGATGCATTTGCTCGGGCGTGCCTTCGAACAAGCGTCCGCAACCGGCCGCGAACAGGGTGTCGCCGCAAAACAGATGACCGCGGTGGTAATAGGCGATATGCCCGAGGGTATGGCCCGGTACTGTGATGACATCGAAGTCCCAACCCAGCACGTTGATCCGGTCGCTGTCCTTGAGGGCCACGTCCCGTGCCGGGATGGTCTCGCTGGCCGGGCCATGGACGGTTGCGTCTGTCGC
The DNA here is from genome assembly GCF_058148225.1 of Pseudomonas sp. DF5. Classification (NCBI taxonomy): domain Bacteria; kingdom Pseudomonadati; phylum Pseudomonadota; class Gammaproteobacteria; order Pseudomonadales; family Pseudomonadaceae; genus Pseudomonas; species Pseudomonas sp. DF5. The sequence goes on along the minus strand of NZ_JBYVYM010000026.1, from coordinate 16,989 downwards.
TTTTTTCAGCCGCTCGACGCCGCCGACATGGTCATGATGGTGATGAGTGATCAGAATATCGCTTAGCACCCAACCCGGGTGCGCCGCGAGCCACGCCTCTACGGGCGCGGCATCGCCCGGATCGACTACGGCGCAGCGCTGGGTGCTGTGGTCTTGTAACAACCAGATGTAGTTGTCGGTGAAGGCGGGCAGGGCACTGATCTGTATCATCGTCGGATTCGCCAAGCGGAAAACATTGGCGCATCTTAGAGCTTCCTGGCGCGTTGGAGAATGCAATGACCGATAAAGCGTTCGCTCAGGCTGATCCTGACTGGCTGGCATTGATCAGCGCGGCCCGTGACTGGCTGTCCGGTCCCATCGGGCAGTTTTTACTGGACGAAGAACGACGCATGCTCGAAGACGAGTTGGGGCGCTTCTTCGGCGGCTATCTGGTGCATTACGGCCCCTCGGCACAGACGCCACCGTCGGCGCCGCAGGTGCAGCGCAATGTGCGACTCGGCGCGCCGTTGCCGGGGGTCGAGATCGTCTGTGAAGAGCAGGCCTGGCCCTTGAGCGAGCATGCCGCCGATGTGGTGGTGTTGCAGCATGGGCTGGATTTCTGCCTGTCGCCCCACGGCCTGCTGCGCGAAGCGGCGAGCAGCGTGCGTCCCGGCGGGCATCTGCTGATTATCGGGATTAACCCCTGGAGCAGTTGGGGTCTGCGTCATGTGTTCGCCCATGACGCCTTGCGCAAGGCGCGCTGCATTTCACCCTCGCGGGTCAGCGACTGGCTGAACCTGCTGGGCTTCGCGCTGGAGAAACGCCGCTTCGGGTGCTATCGTCCGCCGCTTGCGTCACCTGCCTGGCAGGCCCGTCTGGCCGGTTGGGAGCGCAAGGCCGGTGACTGGCAACTGTCGGGTGGCGGCTTCTATTTATTGGTCGCGCGCAAGATCGTGGTGGGGCTGCGACCGGTGCGTCAGGAACGGCGCGAGCCGATGGGCAAGCTGATTCCGTTACCGATGGCCAAGGTCAACCGTCGTCACATCGAACCGTAATACACTTTTTTATTTTCCCGGCCGGGTGTGCCCCGGCCTCGGGCATCGTCGGTCACAGATCGGCGAGCCACCGCATTTTCTGGATAGATTGGCATGAGCGATAGCGTAGAACTCTTCACCGATGGCGCCTGCAAGGGCAACCCTGGCCCAGGCGGCTGGGGCGCGTTGCTGGTGTGCAAGGGTGTTGAAAAAGAACTCTGGGGCGGCGAAGCCAACACCACCAACAACCGCATGGAATTGATGGGCGCGATCCGCGGCCTGGAAGAGCTCAAGCGTTCTTGCGACGTGCTGCTGGTGACCGACTCCCAGTACGTGATGAAAGGCATCAACGAGTGGATGGCCAACTGGAAGAAGCGCGGCTGGAAAACCGCCGCGAAGGAACCAGTGAAAAACGCCGACCTGTGGAAACTGCTCGACGAGCAGGTCAACCGCCACAACGTCACCTGGAAATGGGTGCGCGGGCACATCGGCCATCATGGCAACGAACGGGCCGACCAACTGGCCAACCGTGGCGTGGATGAAGTGCGCGGGTACAAGCAGGCTTGATTCCGGCGTAACGCGGTCTATCTGAAAGACCCACGCGAGCGTGTTAACATCGCCGCTTTTGCACGATTGCCCCGTTGAGAGCTGAGCACTGATGGCCACCAGATCCGTTGTACTCGATACCGAAACCACCGGCATGCCGGTGACCGACGGCCACCGGATTATTGAAATCGGTTGTGTCGAGTTGATCGGTCGGCGCCTGACCGGCCGGCATTTCCACGTTTACCTGCAACCGGATCGCGAGAGTGATGAAGGCGCCATTGGCGTCCACGGCATCACTAACGAATTTCTGGTGGGCAAGCCGCGTTTCACTGAAGTGGCCGATGAATTTTTCGAGTTCATCAAGGGCGCACAGCTGATCATCCATAACGCGGCGTTCGACGTTGGCTTCATCAACAACGAATTTGCCTTGATGGGCCAGCACGATCGCGCGGACATCACGCAGCACTGCACGATCCTCGACACCCTGATAATGGCCCGGGAACGTCACCCGGGGCAGCGCAACAGCCTCGACGCCTTGTGCAAACGCTATGGCGTCGACAACTCCGGCCGTGAACTGCACGGCGCCTTGCTCGACTCCGAGATTCTCGCCGACGTTTACCTGACCATGACCGGCGGCCAGACCAGCCTGTCGCTGGCCGGTAACGCGTCCGATGGCAACGGTTCGGGCGAAGGCGCCGATAATTCCGCCACGGAAATCCGTCGTCTGCCGGCCGATCGTCAGCCAACCCGGATCATCCGCGCCAGTGAAGAGGATCTGGCCCAGCACGTTGCGCGCCTTGAGGCCATTGCCAAATCCGCCGGCGCGCCGTCGCTGTGGCAGCAATTGGCCGAGGCTAAGGCCCAGGCCTGATCGTGATGCGCTTTTGTGGCGAGGGAGCTTGCTCCCGCTCGGCTGCGCAGCAGTCGCAAATCCTGCCAGCACGGTTTATCTGAGGCAATGCAGGGGGCCGCTTCGCAGCCCAGCGGGAGCAAGCTCCCTCGCCACAGGTAATCATCCTTGGCCACATGATGGTGCACCGGTTGTTCCACCACAGGGCACGCCCCCTCGCCACATGCGCTCCAACCCTCTACCCTGAGGTGATTGGCAGGCCACGGTCTGCCGCCTCAGGACGCCGAGCCTCATGTATAAAGATTTGAAATTTCCGGTCCTGATCGTCCACCGCGACATCAAGGCCGACACCGTTGCCGGTGATCGTGTGCGGGGCATTGCCCGGGAACTGGAGCAGGAAGGCTTCAGCATTGTCTCGGCGGTCGACTACACCGAAGGGCGTATGGTCGCTTCGACCCATCACGGCCTCGCCTGCATGTTGATTGCCGCCGAAGATGCCAGCACCAATGCTCATCTTCTGCAGAACATGGCCGAGCTGATCCGTCGGGCACGGGTTCGGGCGCCGGACCTGCCGATCTTCGCCCTGGGCGAACAGGTCACCCTGGAAAACGCCCCGGCCGACGCCATGGCCGAGCTCAATCAGCTGCGCGGCATTCTCTATCTGTTCGAAGACACCGTGCCATTCCTTGCCCGTCAGGTTGCCCGCGCGGCGCGCAAGTACCTGGACGGCCTGTTGCCGCCGTTCTTCAAGGCGCTGGTGCAACACACCGCCGACTCCAATTATTCCTGGCACACGCCGGGGCACGGCGGCGGTGTGGCGTATCACAAAAGCCCGGTGGGGCAGGCGTTTCACCAGTTTTTCGGGGAAAACACCCTGCGTTCGGATTTGTCGGTGTCGGTGCCGGAACTCGGTTCGCTGCTCGATCACACCGGTCCCTTGGCCGAGGCGGAAGCGCGAGCGGCCCGCAACTTCGGCGCCGATCACACCTTTTTCGTGATCAATGGCACCTCGACCGCCAACAAGATCGTCTGGCATTCCATGGTGGCCCGCGATGATCTGGTGCTGGTGGATCGCAACTGCCACAAGTCAGTGTTGCACGCGATCATTATGACCGGCGCGATTCCGCTGTACCTGTGCCCGGAGCGCAATGAGCTGGGGATCATTGGCCCGATTCCGTTGAGTGAGTTCAGCCGCGAATCGATCCAGGCCAAGATCGACGCGAGCCCGCTGACCCAGGGCCGTGAACCCAAGGTCAAGTTGGCGGTGGTGACCAACTCGACTTACGACGGCCTCTGTTACAACGCTGAACTGATCAAGCAGAGCCTGGGTAACAGCGTCGAGGTGCTGCATTTCGACGAGGCCTGGTTCGCCTACGCGGCATTCCACGAGTTCTTCGCCGGCCGTTATGGCATGGGCACGTCCCGCAGCGAAGACAGCCCCTTGGTGTTCACCACTCACTCCACACACAAACTGCTGGCGGCGTTCAGCCAGGCGTCGATGATTCACGTGCAGGACGGCGGTGCGCGGCAGCTGGATCGCGATCGTTTCAACGAAGCGTTCATGATGCACATCTCGACGTCGCCGCAGTACAGCATCATCGCCTCGCTGGACGTGGCCTCGGCGATGATGGAAGGGCCGGCCGGTCGTTCGCTGCTACAGGAAATGTTCGACGAGGCCCTGAGTTTTCGCCGGGCGCTGGCCAATCTGCGCCAGCACATCGCCGCCGACGATTGGTGGTTTTCCATCTGGCAGCCGCCCTCGGCCGAAGCCATCGAGCAGGTGGCCGCCGAAGACTGGCTGCTGCAACCCGATGCCGATTGGCACGGCTTTGGCGGCGTGACCGACGACTATGTGCTGCTCGATCCGATTAAGGTCACGCTGGTGATGCCCGGTTTGACGGCGGGCGGCGCGCTGAGTGCGCGCGGGATTCCGGCGGCTGTGGTCAGCAAGTTCCTCTGGGAGCGTGGGTTGGTCGTGGAAAAGACCGGGCTGTATTCGTTCCTGGTGTTGTTCTCCATGGGCATTACCAAGGGAAAATGGAGCACGCTGCTGACCGAGTTGCTGGAATTCAAGCGCAGTTACGACGCCAACATCAGCCTGGCCACCTGCCTGCCGTGCGTGGCGCAACAGAATGTGGCCCGTTATCAAGGCATGGGTTTGCGCGATCTGTGCGATCAATTGCACGCCTGTTATCGCAGCAACGCCACGGCCAAACACCTCAAACGCATGTACACGGTGTTGCCGGAAGTCGCGATGAAGCCAGCGGACGCCTATGATCAATTGGTACGCGGGGAAGTGGAGGCCGTTTCGATCGATGCGCTGGAAGGGCGGATCGCGGCAGTGATGCTGGTGCCGTACCCGCCGGGGATCCCGTTGATCATGCCCGGCGAGCGTTTCACCGAATCGACCCGCTCGATCATCGATTACCTGAAGTTTGCCCGGACGTTCGACAGCAGCTTCCCCGGGTTTGTCGCCGATGTGCATGGCTTGCAACATGAAGACGAGGGCAATGGACGGCATTACACCGTCGATTGCATCAAGGAATGAGGACCTTTGCGAGTATGCAACCCGTCATGAATCCCAAATACCCAGGCCTCTCGGTGCGTGTCGCCGATGAGGGTTTTGCGGCTTATATCTGGGGCAGTGATTTCAGCTTTGAAGTCGCGGCCTATGGCGCAGCAGAAATCGGCAAGCCAGTGACGCAGTGGCCGGTGACGCCGATCACCCCGTATCGAAAGTGCTACGGCATCGATCCCGAAGAGTTCAGCAGTTTTCGCGACGCCGCCGACAGTGAGATTTTCATGGCTTATCTGGATGACGAGCCGGTGGGCCACCTGGTGGTCAGCACCAACTGGAATGGCTTTGCCCATATCGATGAGTTGGCGGTGCATGCGCCGGCGCGTCGTCATGGCGTGGCCAAGGCCTTGCTGGACGTGGCGCAGTTCTGGAGCCGCAAGAAAAAGCTGCCGGGCATCATGCTGGAAACCCAGAACAATAATCTTGGGGCCTGCCGGCTGTATGAACGCTGTGGCTACGTGGTTGGCGGGATCGATCATCTGCGTTATCGCGGGATCGACCCGAACACCGCCGAAGTCGCATTGTTCTGGTATCGATTGTTCGATAACCCGCTGGAAAAACCGATCAGCTCGCCAGCATCGCCACGGCTTGTTCCGTGATGATGTCCAGTAGCGTCTGAACCGCCGGAGAGGGTTCGGCATTTTTCAGGCGCAAGGCATAGACGCTGATCGGTACCGCAGGCGCCAGCGGGCAGGCATCGAGCCCGGCCGATTTGGCGCCGAGGGCGGTAAACGGATCGACAATCGCCAGGCCTTCACCGGCCTCGACCATGCTGCGCATCATTTGATGCGTCTGCACCCGGGTCTGGATGACCGGGGCAGGGCGCAGCGCATGCAGCTTGTTGTCCAGCGCCGGGCTGAGCGGATCGTGACCTTCCAGGCCGACCATCGACTGGCCGGCCAAGTCTTGCAGCGAAATGTACTTCTGTTTCGGTTGCAGCCAGCCATGGGGTGCCAATAGCTGGAGCTTGCCCTGGGCGATGACCTGGCAATCGATATCAGCGTGATCCGGGTCGTGCAGGCTCAGGCCCAGATCGCTTTCGCGCAGCAACAGGCTTCTGACTATGTCGCGGGTCGGCTGGCTCAGGAGGGTGCAAGGTGCGTCGGGGAGGCGTCGGCGCAGCGCCGCAATGCTCTGGGGCAACAATTGTTGCGCCAACGGCGGAGTGCAGATGATTCGCAGGGGCGGGGCCAGATATTGCTTGAGGCTGCTGGCCAGTCGCTGGACCGGTTCAAGGGCCTCATAGACGCGGGCGATCTCGACCTGCAACTCCCGCGCCTCGCGCGTGGCTTGCAGACGGCCACGCACGCTGGCAAACAGCATGAAACCCAACAGATCCTCGGCATCGCGCAGCGTGCGTTCAACCTCGGTCACGGGCAACTGCAACCATTCGGCGGCGGTGCCCAGGTGACCGGTCTGCAGGAGCGCCTGGATCACTTCGATATGACGTAAACGCATGCGTGAAGTCCATGTTCAGCAGGTGAGGGAGTCAGTGACTGAATCCTAACTCAAGTGCGCGCATATGACTTCTGCTCATAACAGCGGGTTATGAAGCGACGTTCGTTTCAGGTTCGCGAATAAGGGTGACACCGGTTTGCACCAGCACAAACGCGTTGTCATCGAGCTTGTTGACCCGATCGCCAATGGCCAGTTTATAGGTGGTGACAGGCGCAGAGCCGGCGAGGCCGTCGTGCGACAGGGTGGATTCCTGGAACTCATGCACGGAATAAACACGGCCTTCCGCGTCTCTTGCATGGAACTGACCGACGAGTACTGCTGCCATCTGCTTAGAACCTCTGGAGATAAATCACTCAATTTGCGGTTCTGTAGACCGTGGTTGGGCGAGGTAAGTTTTCCTACAGGAAAAAAATAGTCAGGGGCGGCGATTTTCCGTCGCCCGCTGGTTGAATCGTCATTTGATCATCTATAACTAGAAGCTCTTTCCATCGAACAGTCGAGTATCTTCCATGAGCAACGTCTACGAGATCGCCGTTCTGGTCGGCAGCCTGAGAAAAGCATCGATCAACCGCAAGGTCGCGCTGGCGCTGGCCGAGCTGGCGCCTGCCAATCTGAAGCTGACGATCGTCGAAATCGGCGATTTGCCGCTGTACAACGAAGACATCGATGGCGATTCACCGCCGGCAGCCTACAGCACTTTCCGACAACAGGTGCGTTCATCCGACGCGGTGCTGTTCGTGACCCCGGAATACAACCGTTCGGTGCCGGCGCCGTTGAAGAATGCGATTGACGTCGGTTCGCGTCCCTATGGCCAGAGTGTCTGGGACGGCAAGCCCGGTGCGGTGATCAGCGCTTCACCGGGCGCCGTCGGCGGATTTGGTGCCAACCACAATGTGCGCCAGTCGATGGTGTTTCTCAATGTGCCGTGCATGCAGCAGCCGGAAGCTTATCTGGGCGGCGCGGGGTCAGCGTTCGACGAGGCGGGCAAGTTGTCGGAGTCGCTCAAGCCGTTCCTGCAGAAATTCATCGATGCGTATGGGCAGTGGGTCGAGCAGCATAAAAAGCTGTGACCCCATGAGGTTCTGACCCATCCCTGCGGTAAACCACAATCCCTGTGGGAGCGGGCTTGCCCGCGAAGAATGCGTTGCGGTTTTTCAGGTACTGCGCGTCATCGTTCTTCGCGGGCAAGCCACGCTCCCACAGGTTCTGCGTCTTGAGCACACCACAGAACCTTCACTTTACGGCCTGTTCGATCCTCCCTATATTCCCCGCTTCGTTTTTCCGTCGGGCTGGAACCGGGTTTATATGCTCATCGCATCGTTGATTTTTTTGCTGACCATCACCTTGGTGATCTGGCAACCCAAAGGCCTGGGCGTCGGCTGGAGTGCGGTATTCGGCGCGGTGCTGGCGCTGCTGTCCGGGGTGGTGCACCTGAGCGATATTCCGCTGGTGTGGCAGATCATCTGGAATGCCACCGGCACCTTTGTTGCGCTGATCATCATCAGCCTGTTGTTGGATGAAGCAGGGTTCTTTGCCTGGGCCGCGTTGCATGTGGCCCGTTGGGGGCGGGGCAGCGGGCGCAAGCTCTTTGCTTATATGGTGCTGCTCGGCGCACTGGTCTCGGCGTTATTCGCCAATGACGGCGCGGCGCTGATTCTCACGCCGATCGTGATTTCCATGCTGCTTGCGCTGCGTTTTTCCCCGGCGGCGACCCTGGCGTTCGTGATGGGGGCCGGTTTCATCGCCGACACCGCGAGCCTGCCGCTGGTGGTGTCGAACCTGGTGAACATCGTTTCCGCGGACTTCTTCAAGATCAGTTTCAACCGCTACGCTGCGGTGATGATTCCGGTCAATCTGGTAAGCGTGGCGGCGACCCTGGCGATGTTGATGGTGTTTTTCCGTCGCGACATCCCCCGTGATTACCATCCCGAGCAATTGGCAGACCCGGCCACCGCGATTCACGACACCGCGACGTTTTATGCCGGTTGGGTCGTGCTGGTGATTCTGCTGCTCGGCTGCTTTGCCCTCGAGCCGCTGGGCATTCCGATCAGCGCGATTTCCGCGGTGTGCGCCGCGTTACTGCTGGCCATTGCCGCCCGTGGCCACAAGATTTCCACGCGCAAAGTCATGAAAGAAGCGCCGTGGCAGATCGTGATTTTTTCCTTAGGCATGTACCTGGTGGTGTATGGCTTGCGCAATGCCGGGCTCACCGGGTATCTGGCCGGTTGGCTGGACGGCTTTGCCGGTTACGGCGTGTGGGGCGCGGCCATGGGCACCGGGGTGCTGACGGCGTTGCTGTCGTCGGTGATGAACAATCTGCCGACCGTGCTGATCGGCCTGCTCTCGATCGATGCCAGTCAGGCGACCGGCGTGGCGAAAGAGGCGATGATCTACGCCAACGTCATCGGCAGCGACCTGGGGCCGAAAATCACCCCGATCGGCAGTCTGGCGACCTTGCTGTGGCTGCATGTGCTGCAGCGCAAGAATATCCGGATTGGCTGGGGCTACTACTTCAAGGTCGGGGTTGTGCTGACGGTGCCGGTGTTGTTGATGACGTTGGCGGCCTTGGCGTTGCGGCTGTCCATCTAGACCAGGGTGGCCCATTCGCGGGCAAGCCTCGCTCCTACAGGTTTTTGTGTCGTTCACATTTCATAATCAATACAAAAACCGTAGGAGCGAGCGGTGCGGCGATCCGACTTGCCCGCGAAGAGGCCCGCCCAGGCACTACAAAACTCAACCATTACCCGGCACATTCGGCCAAAGATCTGAAACCAGAAACAACCGCTCGGCCTCTTCCCAATCGCCTTTGGCATTCTCTGTCAGCCGCACCATCAATTGCGCCGGTGCCAGCGGGTCCAGGTCACTCAGCCACGCGTTCAGCTGTTCAGCATCCCAGGTCTGCTCCTTGGGGTAGTGCGCCGGCGCCAGCCAGGCGTGGCGGGGCAGGGGTTGCCAGCGACCGAACGGACGCTGCACGACAAACTCCGCCCAGTCCTTCTGGTGCAGCCAGCTACCGCGCAGATGCTGAGGATGTGCGCCACTCGGTGGTTCGGCCTGCCCTGGCCACGGATAGAGCAGATAACCGCCCAGCCATAGATGCGCGCTGAACTGCTGGATATCCAGCGACGCCAGCACCTCACGGCTCTCCGCCCGCGCGGAAATCGGCAATTGATGCCGGCTCAGGTGTTCCAGTTTGCGGTCCAGCCGATCATGACAACCCGGTCCGAGCCACTGCGCGGTGTCATGGCCGTCACCGTTCTGCGGGCCGAGGTAGAGCTTGATCGCCAGTTCCAGATGATGCACGCCATCGCGATCGCGCAGCAGCATGTCCAGTTCACCCAAGGTGTGGCCTTCACGGCGGATCGGCATGTTGGCGGCGATCAGCTCGATCCCCGGCGCGTGCCGCACGGCGTACTGCCAAAGCCGTTCGTAGTACAAACCCAGGCGCCGGGTCCTGGCCTGGGCCAGCCAGTGCAGCAAATCGTAACTGTCACGATCCAGTTGCCTGAGCCAGTGTTCCAGGCGCTCCGGCGCCTGCACCCAATCACTGCCGGCCAGGGGGTGACGCTGCGGCCACGGGGTGGCGTCGAGCATCGGCGGCGCGAGGATGACCCAAGCCAGGTCGCGCACTTCAGGGTGGCGCAACTGGTGAGGTAACTGGAGCAAGTCTGGAAATAGGATCATCTTGCGAGCATAGCCCGAAACTAGAGCACACCGTTGTAGCTGAAAGGGTTTTGTCTACGCCGCGCTTTCGCCCATAATCGTGTTTTTCGCCGCCACACGCGTTAGGGGCCTCATGGAGCAATTTCGTAATATCGGCATCATCGGTCGCCTGGGCAGTTCTCAGGTGCTGGATACCGTCCGCCGACTGAAACGGTTTCTGCTCGATCGTCACCTGCACGTGATCCTCGAAGACACCATCGCCGAAGTCCTGCCGGGCCATGGCCTGCAAACTTCGTCGCGCAAGATGCTCGGTGAAGTCTGTGACATGGTGATTGTGGTCGGCGGTGACGGCAGCCTGCTGGGCGCTGCCCGGGCGCTGGCCCGGCACAACATCCCGGTGCTCGGCATCAACCGTGGCAGCCTGGGATTCCTCACCGATATTCGCCCCGATGAGCTGGAAGTCAAAGTCGCCGAAGTGCTCGACGGCCATTACCTGGTGGAAAACCGCTTCCTGTTGCAAGCCGAAGTCCGGCGCCACGCCGAGGCCATCGGCCAGGGCGATGCGCTGAACGATGTAGTGCTGCACCCCGGCAAGTCGACGCGGATGATCGAGTTCGAGCTGTACATCGATGGCCAGTTCGTCTGCAGCCAGAAGGCCGACGGCCTGATCGTTGCCACGCCGACCGGTTCGACCGCTTACGCGCTGTCTGCGGGCGGCCCGATCATGCATCCCAAGCTCGACGCTATTGTGATTGTGCCGATGTACCCCCATACCTTGTCAGGTAGACCGATCGTGGTCGATGGCAACAGTGAGCTGAAAATCGTCGTGTCCAAAGATATGCAGATTTACCCGCAAGTCTCCTGTGACGGGCAGAACCACTTCACCTGCGCACCCGGTGACACCATCACCGTCAGCAAGAAAGCGCAGAAGCTGCGGCTGATTCACCCACTCGACCACAACTACTACGAAGTCTGCCGGACCAAGCTCGGCTGGGGCAGCAAGTTGGGTGGTGGAGGCGACTGATGCTCGATCCCGCGCGTAGCTACGACCTGATCGGTGACGTGCACGGTTGCGCTCTGACCCTTGAGCACTTGCTCGACCGGCTCGGTTACCACAAACAGGCAGGTGTCTGGCGGCATCCGTCGCGCATGGCGGTGTTCCTCGGCGACATCATCGACCGCGGCCCGCGGATTCGCGAGGCGCTGCACATCGTCCACGACATGGTCGAGGCCGGCCAGGCGCTGTGCATCATGGGCAACCATGAATTCAACGCCCTCGGCTGGAGCACGCCGGCGCTGCCGGGCAGCGGCAAACAGTTCGTGCGCGAGCACACCCCGCGCCACGCCCGACTGCTTCAGGAAACCCTGACCCAGTTCGAAGATCACCCCCAGGATTGGCACGACTTCCTGCAATGGTTCTACAAGCTGCCATTGTTCGTCGATGCCGAGCGTTTCCGCGTGGTGCACGCCTGTTGGGATGCCAGCCTGATCGAGCCGTTGCGCGGGTTGTTCCCCGACGGTTGCATCGACGAACACTTCCTCCAGGCCTCCGCGGTGCCGGGCAGTTTCGCCTGCACCGTGTTCGATCGTCTGCTGCGCGGCACCGACATGCGCTTGCCCCACGGCTTGACCATGACCAGCGGCGACGGCCTGACGCGCTCGTTCTTCCGCACCAAATTCTGGGAAGACGACCCGCAAACCTACGGAGACATCGTGTTCCAGCCCGACGCCTTGCCCGAGCCGGTGGCCCGCACACCGCTGTCGTCCCGCGAAAAAGACAACCTGCTGCGCTACGGTATCGATGAACCGATGCTGTTCGTCGGCCACTACTGGCGCAGCGGCAAACCGGCGCCGATCCGCCCGAACCTGGCGTGCCTGGATTACAGCGCGGTGCTCTACGGCAAACTGGTCGCTTATCGTCTGGATCAGGAAACCCGTCTCGACCCGCATAAATTTGTCTGGGTCGATGTCGAGCGGCCGGAGGTGTTGCAATGACGGCGGTGGCGGTATTGCGTCTACCACTGGCGGTAGATTTGAGCGGGTTCGTCAAGCTGCTGCAACGCATGCAAGTGCCCCATCGGGTCAGCGAAGAGGCGGGCGAGCAAGTGCTCTGGGTGCCGGCCAGCATCAGCGAAGACGTGCGCTCGTTGTACGAACGCTTCCCGGCCGGCGACCCGGATCAGCAACTGGATATCCCGGTGGCGCCGACCCTGCAACGTCCGGGCTTTGTCGAGCAGGTGCGCCAGAGCAAGGCCACGGCGTTCGTGCTGTTGCTGAGCCTGATCGTCGGTTTGGTGACGCTGCTGGGCGAGAATCTCGAGACGCTGCGCTGGCTGACCTTCCTCGATTTCCGCGTGGTTGGCGAATACATCCATTTCACGCCATTGGCCGACAGCCTGGCGGCGGGGCAGTGGTGGCGCCTGGTGACGCCGATGCTGATCCACTTCGGCATCCTGCACCTGGCCATGAACGGCATGTGGTACTGGGAGCTGGGGCGGCGCATCGAGTCGCGGCAGGGCAGCATCAACCTGATCGGCCTGACGTTGCTGTTCAGCCTGGTGTCCAACTATGCCCAGTTCTTTTTCAGCGGTCCGACCCTGTTTGGCGGGTTGTCCGGGGTGCTGTACGGTCTGCTCGGGCATTGCTGGATCTTCCAGCTGTTGTCGCCAAACCCGGCATATCGCCTGCCTCGCGGGGTGTTGGTGATGATGCTGGTGTGGTTGCTGCTGTGTCTGTCGGGGCTGGTCTCGATGGCCGGCTTCGGCCAGATAGCCAACGCCGCCCACGTCGGGGGGTTGCTCATCGGATGCTTCACCGGTTTGTTGGGCGGTTTGTACAACCGCCGTAAACTGGCCGTCTAAACAGTTATGAATAAAGAGCGCGGAGCCCTTGATGTCCTCTTTTAACGAAATGATCAAAAACATCACCCCGGATATCTACCAGAGCCTGAAACTGGCGGTGGAAATCGGCAAATGGTCCGACGGCGGCAAACTCACCGCCGAGCAGCGCGAACTGTCCCTGCAAGCGATGATCGCCTGGGAAATCCAGAACCTGCCCGAGGAAGAGCGCACCGGTTACATGGGCCCGCAGGAATGCGCGTCGAAGTCGATCGAAGTGCCGAATATTCTGTTCAAGTCGGATGCCATCCATTGATCGAGATTGGCCGCGGTGCAATCAGCAAAATGTCGGCGCGCCTTGACGGGCCGAACGTGCAGTACGCTTTTCGTCTGGGCGACGTCGAAGTGCCGGTCAATCCGTTGATCGGCACCACGGTTCGCCTGGAATACCTGGGGGCGATCCACTGCACCCATTGCGGACGCAAGACCAAAACCAGTTTCAGTCAGGGTTACTGCTACCCGTGCATGACCAAACTGGCCCAGTGCGACATCTGCATCATGAGCCCGGAGCGTTGTCACTACGACGCCGGCACTTGCCGGGAGCCTGAGTGGGGCGAAAAGTTCTGCATGACCGACCATGTGGTTTACCTGGCCAATTCGTCGGGGATCAAGGTCGGCATTACCCGCGCCACCCAACTGCCGACCCGTTGGCTCGATCAGGGTGCCAGCCAGGCCTTGCCGATCGTGCGCGTCTCGACCCGCCAGCAGTCGGGCTTCGTCGAAGACCTGTTCCGCAGTCAGGTCGCTGACAAGACCAACTGGCGTGCTTTGCTCAAGGGCGATGCGGTGTCGGTGGACCTGGCGCAGGTTCGCGATCAGCTGTTTGAAAGCTGCGCCGAAGGTTTGCACAGTTTGCAGGAACGATTCGGCCTACAAGCAATCCAGACGATTACCGATGTCGAACCTCTGGAAATCCGCTATCCGGTCGAGCAGTACCCGGCCAAAATCGTCAGCTTCAACCTGGACAAGAACCCGATTGCCGAAGGCACACTGTTGGGGATCAAGGGTCAATACCTGATTTTCGACACCGGCGTGATCAATATTCGTAAATACACGGCCTACCAACTCGCCGTGCATCAGTAAGGACTCCAGCATGCGCACCGAACAACCGAAGATGATCTACCTGAAGGACTATCAGGCGCCTGAGTACCTGATCGACGAGACGCACCTGACCTTCGAGTTGTTCGAGGACCACAGCCTGGTCCATGCGCAACTGGTGATGCGCCGCAACCCTGAGCGTGGCCCGGGCCTGCCGCCATTGGTGCTCGACGGCCAGCAACTCGAGCTGTTGTCGGTGACCCTGGCCGACCAGGAGCTGAGCGCCGCCGACTACCAACTGACCGAGAACCATCTGACCCTGCACCCGACCGCAACAAGCTTCACGGTCGACACCAGCGTCCGGATCCACCCGGAAACCAACACCGCTCTGGAAGGCCTGTACAAATCCGGCACGATGTTCTGCACCCAGTGCGAGGCCGAAGGTTTCCGCAAGATCACCTATTACCTCGACCGCCCGGATGTGATGAGCACGTTCACCACCACGGTGGTCGCCGAGCAGCACAGCTATCCGGTGCTGCTGTCCAACGGCAACCCGATTGCCTCCGGTCCCGGCGAAGACGGCCGCCACTGGGCGACCTGGGAAGACCCATTCAAGAAGCCTGCCTATCTGTTCGCGTTGGTGGCCGGTGACTTGTGGTGTGTCGAAGACACTTTCACCACCATGACCGAGCGCTCCGTGGCGCTGCGCATTTACGTCGAGCCGGAAAACATCGACAAGTGCCAGCACGCCATGAACAGCCTGAAGAAGTCCATGCGTTGGGACGAAGAAGTCTACGGTCGCGAGTACGACCTGGACATCTTCATGATCGTTGCGGTCAACGACTTCAACATGGGCGCCATGGAGAACAAAGGCCTCAACATCTTCAACTCCAGCGCCGTGCTGGCCCGTGCCGAAACCGCTACCGACGCCGCACACCAGCGGGTCGAGGCGATTGTCGCCCACGAATACTTCCACAACTGGTCGGGCAACCGCGTGACCTGCCGCGACTGGTTCCAGCTGTCGCTCAAGGAAGGCTTCACCGTGTTCCGCGATTCGGAGTTCTCGGCCGACATGAACTCGGCCACGGTCAAGCGCATCCAGGACGTGGCGTACCTGCGCACCCACCAGTTCGCCGAAGACGCCGGCCCCATGGCCCACGCCGTGCGCCCGGACAGCTTCATCGAGATTTCCAACTTCTACACCCTGACCGTGTACGAAAAGGGTTCGGAAGTGGTCGGCATGATCCACACCTTGCTCGGGGCCGACGGTTTCCGCAAAGGCAGCGACCTGTACTTCGAACGCCATGACGGCCAGGCCGTGACTTGCGATGACTTCATCAAGGCCATGGAAGATGCCAATGGCGTCGATCTGACCCAGTTCAAACGCTGGTACAGCCAGGCCGGCACACCGCGCCTGGCGGTGAGCGAGTCCTACGATGCCGCAGCGAAAACCTACAGCCTGACCTTCCGCCAGAGCTGCCCGCAAACCCCGGACAAGGTTGAGAAGCTGCCGTTCGTGATTCCGGTGGAGCTGGGTCTGCTTGATTCGAAAGGTGCGGCGATTGCATTGCGTCTGTCCGGTGAAGCCAGTGCTCAAGGTACTTCGCGGGTGATCTCGGTGACTGAAGCCGAGCAGACCTTCACCTTCGTCGACATTGCTGAAAAACCACTGCCGTCGTTGCTGCGCGGCTTCTCGGCGCCGGTGAAACTGAGTTTCCCGTACGACCGCGATCAACTGATGTTCCTGATGCAGCACGACAGCGACGGTTTCAACCGTTGGGATGCCGGCCAGCAGTTGTCGGTGCAGGTGCTGCAAGAGTTGATTGCCCAGCAGCAGAAGGGCGAAGCGCTGGTGCTGGATCAGCGTCTGGTTGTAGCGCTGCGTACCGTGCTGTCCGACGAGACGCTGGATCAGGCCATGGTCGCTGAAATGCTCTCGCTGCCAAGCGAGGCGTACCTGACCGAAATCAGCGAAGTGGCTGATGTCGAAGCCATCCACACCGCTCGCGAATTTGCGCGCAAGCAACTGGCGGACACGCTGTTCGAAGCGCTGTGGCTGCGTTATCAGGCCAATCGTGATCTGTCGAAGAAGACGCCGTATGTGGCCGAGGCGGAGCACTTCGCCCGCCGCGCCCTGCAGAACATTGCGTTGTCGTACCTGATGCTCAGCGACAAGCCAGAAGTGTTGGCGGCAACCCTTGAGCAGTTCGACAGCTGCGACAACATGACCGAGCGCCTGACCGCGTTGGCCGTGTTGGTGAATTCATCGTTCGAAGCGCAGAAAGCCAAGGCACTGGCGAGCTTCGCCGAGCACTTCAAGGACAATCCGCTGGTCATGGATCAGTGGTTCAGCGTTCAGGCCGGCAGCACGTTGCCTGGCGGTCTGGCACGGGTCAAAGCCTTGATGCAACACCCGGCGTTTAACATCAAGAACCCGAACAAGGTGCGTGCCCTGGTCGGCGCGTTTGCCGGACAGAACCTTATCAACTTCCACGCGGCGGATGGTTCCGGGTATCGCTTCCTGGCAGATCTGGTGATTGAGCTCAACGGCTTTAACCCGCAGATTGCTTCTCGCCAACTGGCGCCGCTGACGCGCTGGCGCAAGTACGACAGCGCCCGTCAGGCGTTGATGAAAGGCGAACTGGAGCGGATTCTCGCTTCGGGGCAGCTGTCCAGCGACGTGTACGAAGTGGTCAGCAAAAGCCTGGCCTGAGTTTGGCCTTGCTCCCTCAGGGTTCACTTGGACCCTGTAGGAGCGAGGCTTGCCCGCGAAGGCGGCCTGATGGCCGGCCGGGTTTTTGATGGTGTACATATCCGTTTCTGCGGTAACGGCTACTTATGGTTTCGCCCTTACGGCCATCCCTTTCAAGGTCTTTTCGTTTTGGCGGCCTTGATTACCCGGTCCGTTGAAACATGTGCATGCACCGCAGTGCCTTGCACCCATGC